>NZ_JAVJTO010000013.1:0-67836 GCF_040220235.1 Coleofasciculus sp. B1-GNL1-01 | reverse complement strand
TAAAAACCTTTGCAGATGTTTCCTCCTACTTTGATAAAGGATGGGTACAGGAAAGAGCGCGGCTAATCTCTCAATCTTGACTTGTTTGTGTACTTGAAGCAGCCACAGTAAAATTTCTAGGGTGAGAAGTTGAGACTCACTTAGATAATTTTTAAGACAACTGTGATAGAATTGTGGTATCATTATTAATTGAGCGGTTGATTGGAATAAACATAGACCGCTCTTTTTGACCACAAAACTAACCCATTTCTTGTTAATTTTGGGAAAAAGTCAAAAATTTATTTTCTATTGCTTTTACTCTGAGCGATACGTTCCTTCTTACTGAAGTTCAAAGAGCCGAAAAATTGAAACGGCAAACGCCGTGCGACTTTGGGCGATCGCTCGAAAGTGTGCGGAAAGCTTCTTTCGTGTCCTTTCTTGAGTGCTCTGACGTATCGCACGCCGACCCCAAAACCCTGTGACCCTTGCTGGGTGCTGCTTTGGGGGGAGCATTTAAGGATTAAAGATAACCAGCCGACTCTTGGAGCGTCACCCAGATGATTATCATTCTCATTCACGTTTTTGTTCTCAATAAGCCTGTCAATAAGCTCTCATCTTTTTGAGGTTTGAGGGGGGGGATGCTTGGTCTGCCAAGCTTTTGAGCTGCTTGTCACCCCTTCAGGTTAATTTCAATAAGTAGTGGTTGCCCCTATAAAGACATTTTTGCCACAGCTCATAAATGCTTACAACTTCTCCCCCATCCGGGGTAAATCTAAAAAGAGTGCTGTACGAGATGAAAATTGATGCAAGGCGAGTCAAGCTGTTGATATTTATTAAGTCTTTAGCCTAACTTATTTCCTCATTAAAAAGGTAATTTTTTCGCTTTTGGGATGATTTTTAAACGGCTTGTGAGAAGTCCGGGTTTAAGGGAATATCCAATAATACATCACATCCACAGGTGTTTCTTTATTATGTTTTTATAACTTTGTCTTTATAACTTATTTGGACTTTGGACAAAGTTTGTTTTGTCCAAAGTCCAAAACTTATTGCACTCTCTGGATTTCTGCTTTACGCTGAATGCTAATTAATCTGAACTTAACCCCTGCTTAGAGCTAAAAAATCAGTACTTTGAATCGTAAAGTAACAAATCAGACAGATACCATTACTGCCCAGGTATAGCATAAGCTGTTCGGCATTTAAACCTTAATATCAATAACGGCGAAAGCCTTGTAGTGCGTTTAGCGAAGCCATGCCGAAGGCTTTAGCGAAGCCATGCCGCAGGCTTTGCATCTTGCTCGCTACTAATACCCAATTTAAATGCATGACAGCTTAGCGATTAAATCCGATCGCGCCTTTGAAGTTGGCGTCGCTGAGGTTCGCTCCCTGGAAGCTTGCATCCATCAACGCAGCCTGGGCAAAATCGGCTTGGGTTAAGTTGGCGTAACTCAAATCAGCCCCGGTTAAGTTAGCTCCACGTAAATCGCATCGGGTTAAGTTGGTATAGGTTAAATTAGCCCCAGTTAACGTGGAACGAATCAGATTGGCATCTTCTAAGGTTGCACCAACCAATGTAACATTACTTAAATTCGCCTCTCGCAATTGCGCCTCCTGTAAATCCACACCACTTAAATTAGCATTCGTCAGCGTTGCGCTGTGTAGGTAAGCTGAATGAAGAATCGCCCCCGTCAATTGGGTATTGGTTAGGTTTGCGATCGCGAGTTTAGCATTGGTCAAGTTTGCCCCCTCCAAATTCACCCCTGTCAAATTAGCGCGATTAAACCCCGTTCCTTTTAACTGCGCCCTTTGCAAATTCGCCTGACTCAAATCAGCCATCTGAAAATTGCTCCCATTCAGAACCGCCCCTTGCAGGGTTGTCCTCACCAAAACGGCGCCATTGAAGTCGGCGTTACTGATATAAGCTTGACTTAAATTAGCACCGCTTAAGTTAGCGCTATCCGCATTCACGGTATCCAGGTTGGCAGAATTTAGGTTAGCGCCACGCAAATCCGCTGAGCGAATATCGGCGACTTCCAGTTGGGCGTCGGTGAGATTGGCATTGCGTAGATCGGCACTAACTAAGTTCGCATTGGTTAGTGTAGCTTCCTGTAAGTGAGTGCGAACTAAGCTGGTATAGTCAAGTTGAGCCTCTTGGAGATTCGCACGACTCAGTAGCGCCCCATCCAAGTTAGCCCGATACAAGTCAGCCCCCTGGAGGTTAGCATCGCGTAAATCGGTGACTATGGCTTCATACCAATTGGCAATAAATGCGGGAAAATAGCCCAGCCAGGATAGGGTATTGTAGAGGTTATCGGGTTCAACCTGAGAGGGTAAGGGGTTATCCGCATCCAGTTCTCTTAACCCCAGTTTCGCCTCCCTCAAATTCGCCCTTGCCAAGGTTGCTCCAGCCAGTTTAGCACCGTTCAATTCGGCTTGGCTGAGATTGGCTTGGTTTAAGTTAGCCCCCGTTAGGATTGCCCCCTTTAAGTTAGCACCGCTCAAATTTGCCTGCTGAAGATTGGCATTGGTTAAATCAGCATTAGTTAAGTCACATTGAGGACAACTATTGGTTGTTTTGAGTTGTTCTAAGTGTTGGGGGTTCGCTGCATGGGTGGTGTGGGTGAACCCTGTAGTGATGGCGAGGGAAATCGCTAAGACAAGCGTTTTCAGGACTGTAGGGACGGGTTTGACTCTTATCGTGTTTTTTCCTACCTCGATGTGACTCAACCTGCCTCGACCGACGTTTTCAGTGTTGAATGGGAGAATGAAAGGGATTTTCATGATCACAGTTGTGCGCGATCGCTCGTTTTTTGAATCGGTTTGAACTTACATCTTGCACCAGTCTCACCAACCGCCTTGGGTTTCACCCCAAGGAACCAAAAGCTTGCAGTAATGCATCTCTAGTTTTAGTCCATTTTAATGGACTTAAGCTTTTAGCCCGGAGTTTGAACTCCGGGCGGGTGTCGGGGCTTACGCTTAACCCTTCACTTGCTTTCCCCTGATCCTAGACGTGCCGTGGCACGTCTCTACATAAGCAGCATCAATCATCTGCATATCATATCATGTGGCTCATGAATCTAAAGAAATGTTGCAGCTTTAGAAAAATTAAGTTAAATTTTATTACAGAGACAGATACAGGAGACACCACTCATGCAAGAACAAGAAACTAAGTTTGGCTTTACCTCATTTGCCGAAACCTGGAATGGTCGCTTGGCAATGCTGGGCTTCGTCATTGGTATCGCTACCGAATTGCTCACCGGGCAAGGCATTCTCCAACAACTCGGCTTAATGTAGTTAATCCTTCTAACGAAAACGCTTCGTTTCCCTATGAACTGATTGAACTGTTGGTAGCCGACAGGCATCTAGAACTGATTATTATAGAGCCATTAAAAGACTGAGGGCTTTTGCCTTCGGTCTTTTGCCGTTATTCTATGAGTCTGTCTATTTACGGTTATTGAGTATGTCCTCCCAACCATCGAGGAAGCCCAGCGCTATCAACATTGTTTTTGTCGGCTTTATTGCTGTCGCTATCCTATTTGCCGGGTATACCGACAAGATGCAAGCCATTACTGACGCCAGTTTTGAATCGGCTAAAACGGCTGTCGAGTTAGCCATTGGTTTGATTGGGGTTATGGCGCTTTGGTTAGGATTAGTGCGGGTTTTGGAAGCCGGAGGGCTGATGTACAATCTGGCAACTCTGCTCAAACCCTTGATGGTGAAACTTTTTCCTGATGTACCCCCTACCCATCCGGCGATGGGGGCGATGATTCTGAATATTTCTGCCAATATGCTGGGGTTGGGGAATGCGGCGACTCCGTTTGGCATTAAGGCGATGGTGGAGTTAAATAAGTTGAATCCATTTCCGGGAACCGCAACGGATGCGATGTGTCTGTTTCTGGCGATTAATACATCGAGTGTGGCTCTATTTCCTCTAGGTGTCATTGGGGTGCGGGCGGCGGCAAATAGTAGTGATCCTGCTGCCATTTGGCTACCGACATTTTTGTCTACGACTTGTTCGACGCTGGTTGGGGTGTTAGTGGCGTTGTTTTTACGCAAACGGAGTCAAGTATCGGATACGACTGTTGCTGATAGTTTAGAACAAGAAACGGTGCTGCAAACCGAGGATGAGGTTAAGCCCGTTGAAGAACCAGATTTTTCCCATTTGTTGTATCCAGCAGGTCGAATTTCTAAAATTATCGCCTGGGGGTTTATTGCAGGGTTCATCTTTTCCATGATTTATGGCGTGATAACCCGTCAAAGTTTAGGTGGTTTCTTCAACCAAGATTTTATTTCCTATTGGCTGATTCCGACATTAATTTTATTGATTATCACCTATGGGGTTGGACGCGGGGTGAAAGTGTATGAAGCGGTGACAGAGGGAGCGGTTCAGGGGTTCGAGATTGCGATTCGGATTATTCCGTTTCTCGTCGCTATTTTAGTGGCAATTGGTATGTTTCGGGCGTCAGGGGCGATGGAGGCGCTTTCGACTTTATTAAATCCGATAACCCGTTTAATTGGGATGCCTGCTGAAGTTTTACCAATGGCGTTAATCCGTCCTCTTTCTGGGGGAGGGGCGTTTGGGATTATGAGTGAAATTGTGGAAAGGGCGCCCGATTCCTATAGTGCGTTTTTGGCTTCGACAATGATGGGGAGTACGGAAACAACGTTTTATGTGTTGGCGGTTTATTTTGGCGCTGTTGGTATTACTCGTATCCGTTATGCACTGGTGGCGGCTTTATTGGCAGATGCAACGGGATTAATTATGGCTTGTCTTTTTTCGGCTTTGTTTTGGGGATAAATTGGTCATTTGTCATTTGTCATTTGTCATTTGTCATTTGTCATTTGTCATTTGTCATTTGTCATTTGTCCTTTGTCATTCGTCATTCGTCATACTCGCTCCCTTGAGAAGCAAGCTACGTCATTTGTCCTTTGTCCTTTGGATATCCCGGTTATTTCATGTAGATGTAGGGTGGGCAAGAGTGATCAATCCTGAAGTGCTTATGTTATCGTTTCTGGCTCTTGCCCACCTCCAGGTTAGTTAGAGCTATAAAATTTGGTTTTATTTCTGGATAAACCTTGGGCAAGGGCGGGTTTATTTACATCTGTGTCTACTCATAACCGATAACGGTAAAACCCGCCCCTACAACTAAACCTGTTATACAAATCAGCTTTTGTCACCCTCTTTAAGACGTGGCTACTTTTTCCTTACTACCTTACTCCTCCCCTTGGAACCTTCTGCCTTCTCTCAAGCCTTATCTCAAGACTAATTCGCTATCTAAGGTTAATTCTAAATCGGTTTCTGGGTAAATCACGAAAACTTCGGCTTGTTCGCCTCCACCTAAAAGTAATCCGCCTAATGCGCCTAATCCAGCACCGACTAAAACTTCAATTAAATCAATATCGCCAAATAGTTCTGATAAAACCCCGGCGGCGGCTGCACCAATGGCGGCATTTTTGAGAATACGACTTACATCAGTTCCGTTATCAATTGTTTCGGTTTCTGTAATTACCGCAGATGTGGCTTCAATTGGCAATTCTCGATTACTGGTTTTCAGGATTAGCTGTTTGGCGATAAACTGAGTTCCGCCTTCTACTGGACGTAATTCTCCTTCAATTTGACTCCCGGCGGGAATTAAAATTGTTCCGGCTGAGGAACGAATTGGCTGGGTAATTGTTAGGGTGATGGGTGCGGTTTCATCGGGGGTAACGACGATTTTTTCGGCGTCCTCAGATTTAACCGCAATGACTGTTCCTGATGGTACACTGACCTGTGTAGAACGAGGGGTGACTGGGTTCCGTTGTGAGGGAAACAGTTGCCCGATACGATAAGGTTGGGGTTTTGCTGTTGCGGGTATGGCGATGAGGATGGGAAGTGAGGCTGTTGTGGTTATGCCTAGCGCCATTAAGATAGCTATTTCTGACCGCCAGCGATTATAACTTAACATGGAAATAGACCTGCTATAGGGAAAGGATTATGGATAAAGTTGACTATTTTTTTATTGGGAAGTTCCCGATAATGGGAAATTTATACCTATTTTTTCAACGCAGAGGGACGCAGAGGTTAACGCAGAGGGGCGCAGAGGAATTGGGTATGTTTGAGGTTGAATTTTATAGTATAAACTTTATATAAGCTGATGCTCATTGTAAGTGGGTATTCCCTGTTCCCTAACAACTGACGAATGACAACTAATGGGTATTTTTCCAGCACCTAAGTTTAAGAGGTTTACACTTGAGCGCTTTCAATTGGAATCTGGTGTTGTACTGCCTAATGTGAATTTAGCTTATCGAATTAGTGGTACACCGTCATCACAACCGCCAATTGTAACTTGTACGGCTTTTGCACAAAGTTATTATGATTTGGCTTATCTGCGGGGTGCTAAGTTGGCGTTAGATGCGAAAAAAAATTGGATTATTCATACAGAGTTGTTGGGGAATGGGCGCAGTAGTTCTCCAAGTAATACGTCGCCACCGTTTAATGGTGCTAATTTTCCGGCGGTAACGATTCGGGATAATGTGAATTTACAAGCTGCACTTCTCAATCATCTTGGTGTTAATAGGATTCGTGCTGTTGTTGGTGCGAGTATGGGAGGACAACAGGCAATTCAATGGGCGGTGAGTTATCCGGATAGGGTAGAAAACGCTGTGGTTATTGCCGGAAGTTGTCGCGCTACTTGGCATGTTCGTCTATTTCTTAATAGTTTAGTCACCTGTATTCGTTCTGATCCGGCGTTCCAAGAGGGGAATTATACAGAACCTCCCTTACTGGGATTGTCACGCATGTCTGAAGCTTGGGCACCTTGGGCTTTTTCGCCAGAGTTTTATTCTTTACAGGTATATCAAAGATATCCTGATACTCAGGCGAATTCTCTGGATGAATTTTTGGCGAAGTGGCGTACTCGCTATCATGAAAAAGATGCGAATGACCTATTATGTCATTTTCAAACTTGGGCGAATCATGATGTTAGTTTTACGCCGGGTATGGATGGATGTTTAGAAAAGGCTTTGAAGAGTATAAAAGCAAAGGTTCTCTTTCTACCTATTCGCACGGATGCCTATTTTGCTGTCGCTGATGTCACTGCAGAAGCTGCACTCATTCCTCATGCCCAAGTTATGGTGCTAAACTCAGTTTATGGTCATGCGGCGGCGTTTGGACGAGACAAGAACGATCGCACTCAACTCAATCAGGCGATCGCACAGTTCCTGAATCCTGTTAGCGAACAGGGAAAAACGGAGTGATTGGGTCGCGAATCATCCTATTTTGATTGATTTTTCTAGTTCATCAAAACTTCTGATGCTTACCATTGATAGAAGGTAATATTAACCGGAACTCTCGCTATGTCTGTCCGTGGAATTACGGATTTAAATAGACGAAAACTATGTTATAGTTTGACAGAATTAGGCTGAATGACGCTTCCTAAACTTCTACAGGGAATCAATACTGTGAGTAAGCGAAAAGCATCAGACCCCACTCCACCATCCCTGACCCAAGAAGCTTTATTACACCGGATGACTGATCGTATCCGTCAGTCTCTGGATTTGATGGATATTCTATCGGCGACTGTGGCAGAAATGCGATCGTTTTTACAGACCGATCGCGTAAAAGTCTATCGCTTTGCGCCAGATGGGACAGGGGAAGTCATTGCCGAGTCCATCTATCAAAATCACCTGCCCTCACTGCTGGGGTTACATTTTCCAGCAGCAGATATTCCTCCCCACGCCCGTGAACTCTTCATTAAGGCAGGGGTTCGCACAATTGTGGATGTGGCGTCTGAACAGATGACGCTCAACTACCTGGAAAATCCTCAAACCACAGGAAACTTAACGGTACAAGAGGTCAGGGACACCGCGATCGCAGATATTTTACAACGCCCTGTAGACCCCTGCCATGTCGAATACCTGACCAATATGGGGGTGCAGTCTACGCTGGTGGTGCCGATTCTCAATCGTCAGAACCTCTGGGGATTGCTCATCTCCCATCATGCTCAACCAAAACCCTTTTCCCTCAGCGACTTGGAAGTAGCGCAACTGGTGGCAAACCAAGTCTCGATCGCCATTGCCCAATCCACCCTCCTCAGTCAAGCCGAATCCAAAGCGCAACGGGAGATTCTGCTGAATCAAATTGCCACCCAGCTACATGGGTCTTGGCAGGTGTCAGCCACGTTACCGAAAGTCTTAGAACAAATGGTTGCGGCAGTTGGGGCGTCGGGGGGCAGACTATACCTACCGTTATCGGAACCCACCCCTAGCGTCAACCTGTATACCTGTGGCACTCAACCCAGCGTTGATTTGGAAACTATGGGCTTATGGCAACAGATGAAACCAGCCTGGGAGATGTGGACGCAGCAGAAACAGACGGTTAAAGCGGATTTAACTTGTATGGGTGAGACGACAAGCCTCTCCCTCAGGGGTCAACCAACCACCCATCCGGTTTTTACCCTAACTGACCTCTATCAAGAACCCCTACTGGCTGGAGTCACCGACGCCTTCCAAGACACGCCCATTCGCAGTTTACTGTTGATGCCATTGGGGTATGGTGAAGACTACTTAGGGGTTTTAAGCCTATTTCGGGATGAAATGGAAACCGATATCCTTTGGGCAGGACGGTTTGATCCCGATGAACGCAATGACCGAGTGCGGCAATCCTTTGAGGAGTGGCGAGAAATTAAACAGGGTCAAGTCAATCCGTGGGCAGAAGACGACATTGAATTAATCCAGGCTTTGGGGCTGCACCTGTCCATGGCGGTGATGCAAAATCAGCTTTATCAACGGGAAAAGCAACTGAACACAGAACTCGAAGCCCGGGTTCGCCAACGCACCGCCGCCCTTACCCAAGCCAATCAGCAACTGGAGTGTGAAATTGTCGAACGCCAGCACACTGAAGCTGAACTATTGCGCCAAAATCGGCGAGTGAAATTGCTGGTAGATATGACCCAAAAGATTCGTCAGTCATTGCAAATCGAAGAGGTTCTGCAAACGACGGTGAAGGAAATCCAGACAATTCTGGAAGCTGACCGAGTGATTATTTATCAATTTGATACCAATGGTACTGGAACCGTGGTCACAGAAGCGGTGATGCCAGATTTTCCGGCTATTCTAGGACAAACCATCGCTGATCCGTGCTTTGATCGTCAATACAGAGAGATATACCGCAACGGCAGAGTTGCCGCGATCGCGAATGTAGCCCAGGCAGATATTAAACCCTGTTATCGGGACTTGCTGCAACAGTTTGATGTGCAAGCCAATTTGGTGGTGCCAATTTTGCAACGGTCAGCCCTTTGGGGTCTGTTAATCGTACATCAGTGTCAATCTGGGCGAGAGTGGACGAGTGGAGAAATTGATTTACTCCGCCAATTGGCAGATCAGGTGGGCATTGCTTTAGGTCAAGCCCAACTGCTGGAACAAGAAGTTCATCAACGCCAGGAATTAGAACGCTCGAATGCGGAACTGGAACAGTTTGCCTATGTAGCGTCTCATGATTTGCAAGAACCGTTACGCATGGTCGCCAGTTATACAAAACTTTTGGCACAGTTGTATCAGGGGCGCTTAGATGCAGAAGCAGATAAATTCATCAACTATGCTGTTGATGGGGCAGAACGGATGCAAACCCTACTCAATGACTTGCTGCTGTATTCGCGAGTAGATAGAAAAGGCAGAGCCTTTCGCTTAACTGATAGTAATGCCGCATTAAATTCTGCGATCGCCAATCTCCAGATGATCATCCAGGAGACTGATGCTCGGATCACTTCTAACACTTTACCATCGGTGATGGCAGATGAAACCCAACTCATCCAGCTTTTTCAAAATCTGATGAGTAATGCGATTAAATACCGCAGTCAACAGCCTCCGGTCATTGACGTGGGGGCTAGGCTAGAAAATGGGGAATGGTGCTTCTGGGTGAAGGATAACGGGATTGGTATTGCGCCTAAACATAAAGAGCGAATTTTTATTATCTTTCAGCGCCTGCACACACGGCAAAAATATCCAGGAACCGGGATAGGATTGGCAATTTGTAAAAAGATTGTCGAACGTCACCGAGGGCGGATATGGGTGGAGTCAGAATTCGGTCAGGGCGCGACATTTTACTTTACCATTCCTGAGTCCGGGGGATTGTGCCGATGACTCATTCGTCTGGGGATAAACAAGTCGAGATTCTGTTAGTTGAAGATAATCCAGGAGATGTGGATTTAACCCGAGTTGCCCTGAGAACCAGCCAAATCCCGAATCGATTACATGGGGTGGCAGATGGGGAAGCGGCGTTGGCATTTTTATCCCATGAGGAACCCTATACCGATGTGCCTCGCCCTGACCTCATTCTCTTGGATTTGAATCTCCCCTTAATGGATGGTCGCGAAGTGTTGCAAAAGATTAAATTTGACCCCAATTTCCAAGCCATTCCGGTGATTATTTTTACCAGTTCTGCCTCGGAGGTCGATATTCGTCAAACTTACCAACTCCATGCCAATTGCTATTTGACTAAACCTCTGAAGCTAGAGGATTTTCTGGAAGTGATTCAGTCGATTGAAGCCTTTTGGTTAACTCGCGTTCAATTACCACCTAAGGGGAATTAATCTGATGCATAAGCCGTTCATTACTGTTTTAATTGTGGAAGATAACCCCGGCGATGTAGACTTAATTAACGTCATCTTCGCTCAAGTCAAAACGCCCAAGTTTCAAGTGGAAGCAGCGACAGATTTAGACAGTGCGATCGCGCGTTTACATCACCAGCCCTTTGACGTGGTGTTATTAGACCTTTGTTTACCCGATAGTAACGGATTAAATACCCTCAAAGACCTACAGAATCATCACCCCAAACTCCCCATCGTAGTATTAACCGGATTAGCCGATGAGGACTTTGCCGTTGACATTATTCGCCAAGGGGCGCAAGATTATTTAGTCAAGGGACAAATTACTCCAGATTTATTAGTTCGTTCCCTTCGTTATGCGATTGAGCGCAGCTTAAGTGAGCAAAAATTGCGGCAAACCCAACAAGCGCTACATCAAGCCAATCAAGAATTAGAACGGCGCGTTCAGGAGCAAACCCAAGCCGTAATTTTACGGGAACAGTTACTGAATGAGTTTTTTTATGCGGCTTCAAATGCCAATGTTGGACTAGCAATTCAGGATAAAACCCTAAAATTTAAGCAGATTAATCAGGCATTGGCAGAAATTAATGGTTTATCTGTAGATGAGCATCTGGGTAAAACTACAGAAGAGGTTTTACCTCATCTGGCGTCTACCATTACCCCAATTTTACACCAGGTACTCACCACCGGAAAACCGCTAATCAATCAAGAAATAACTGGAGAAACTGCCAGCAATCCGGGAGTTGCCCGCTATTGGTTAGCCTCTTACTTTCCCATTTTTTTCCCAAAACACACAGTTGATGAAATTGGCAGCTTAGTTGTGGAAATTACCCCATTAAAACAGGCACAACAGAAACTACAAGACGCCAACCGAGAACTGACCTTTTCCAATCAAGAACTCGAACAATTTGCTTACATTGCCTCCCACGACTTGCGCGAACCCTTGCGAAAAATTAAAGGCTATACCGAATTACTGGCAGAAGATTACCAGGGACAACTGGATGAAATGGCGGATAAATATATTCATTATATTACCGATGGAGTGACTCGCCTAGAAACCCTGATTCAAGACCTATTGACCTATTCACGAGTCGGTCGGGATAACCGAGAAGTTCGAGCAACAGATTTGAATACAGTTTTAGCCCAGACGCTGGAGGATTTAAGTGTATGTATTGACGAAAATCAGGCTCAAATCATCGCTGAGTCTTTACCAACCGTTCCGGCAAATTCTCGCCAAATGGGACAGTTATTTCAGAACTTAATTAGTAATGCAATCAAATTCCGTCAAGATATTCCACCCCAGATTCAGATTCGCGCTGAATCCCAGAAAGACTCCTGGTTAATTAGGGTATCGGATAACGGGATTGGAATTAAACCTCAATACCAAGATAGAGTCTTTGAAATTTTCCAACGTCTTCACAGTCGCAGTAAATATCCCGGAACCGGGATTGGGTTAGCCATTGTCCGTAAAATTGTCGAGAGTCAGGGGGGAAAGATTTGGTTAGAATCAGAATTTAGTCAAGGTACAACCTTTTATTTTACACTAAGAAAAACTTAGGAGGACTAATCCCAAATAACAAATGACGTAGCTTGCTTCTCAAGAGCAATGAGTATAACAAAGAACCAATGACCAATGACCAATGACCAATGACCAATGACCAATAACCAATGATTCAAATCCTTTTAATCGAAGATGATCCAGGAGATGCCGATTTAACGGAAGCGGCGCTGAAAAAATCACCAGTTAAATCCAGTCTCACCGTCATTTCTGATGGTGAAGAAGCGCTGGCTTACTTACGCCAAGAGGGTGACTACAATCAAGCTACCCATCCCAACTTAATTTTACTGGATCTGAATTTGCCAGGATTACATGGACGAGAGGTTTTGCACCAAATCAAAACCGATGAGCGGCTTAAGCATATCCCCGTGGTGATTCTCACCACCAGTGATGATGAATCCGAGGTGTTTAGAAGCTATAAACTCGGTGCGAATTGCTATGTCAGTAAACCTATTGGGTTGAAACAATTTACATCCGTCGTTCAATCAATTAGAGAGTTTTGGTTTACAATTGTTCATCTTCCTAATTTTTAATTCTTACAGTCGTTTGCCACTTTAAATGAAATACAATGGAAAATATATCTGCTAAAATCCTTTTAATCGAAGACGATCAAGACGATGCATTTTTACTAAAAAGATTACTACAAAAGGCGCAATACCTCACGGTTGACATCGAGCAAGCGGAGACGCTTCAGCAGGCAATTAACTATCTTCGACAGCAGAGTTATGATATTATACTGTTAGACTTATTTTTACCTGAAACCCAAGGACTTGATACGTTTTTCAGCCTATCCTCTCACTATCCTGATATCCCAATTATTGTTCTATCGGGTTTAGCAGATCAAGATATTGCCTTAGCCGCCGTGCAAGCGGGAGCGCAGGACTATTTAGTGAAAGGACAATTTGATAGCCATTTACTATCTCGTTCTATCCGCTATGGAATTGAGCGTCAGCACCTCAGCTTAAGACTTAAGCAACAGAATCAGGAACTCCAAGCCAAAGAAGCACAACTTCGCACCATTATTAGCCAAAACGCCGATGGTATGGTGATGATTAATCCCCAGGGTATCGTTGTATTTGCTAACCCAGCCGCCGAATCGCTGTTGGGTTGTCCCGCTAATCAACTCAATGCAGCCGTCTTAGGCTTTCCCTTTACCCATCAGGAAACCACGGAACTAACGATTCAACAGCCATCCGGGGACTCAGTAATTGTGGAAATGCGATTGGTGCAAATGAACTGGAATAGTGAATCAGCCTATCTCGCCTCCCTGCGAGATATTACTCCCCGTAAACAAGCCGAAGAAAGCCTGCGTCGCGCCTTAGATACCGAAAAACACCTCAATCAACTCAAATCCCAAATTATTAGTGTGGTGTCTCATGAATACCGAACACCGTTGACTGTAATTCTCTCCAGTGCAGAAATGTTAAGTCGATATCGTCAGCGGTTAAGTGATGTCAAGCAAGAGCAGCATTTAGGACGAATTAAGTCAGCCGTCGAGCATTTAACCGCCTTAGTCGATGATGTCTTATTTATTAGTAAAGCAGAATTGAATAAGTTAGAATTTAAGCCAGAACCGATTGAGATTATCCCATTTACTCAGGAGTTAGTCTCTCAGGTGCAAGTGGGACAGGAGGATAACTATCGGTTAGTTTTTAGCAATCAGGGGAATGGTAACCAATTGAACGGCGATGCTAAGTTATTGCGCCAGATTATTACAAATTTAGTCTCCAATGCGATTAAATATTCACCCGATGGCGGCAATGTTGGCGTTCACTTAACCTGTGAAGACTCACAAATCATATTACAAGTCTCGGATTCTGGAATCGGCATTCCCCCAGAAGACCAAGCTCGATTATTTCAATCCTTTAATCGCGCCAGTAATGTTGGTGCAATTAGTGGCACTGGATTGGGGTTATCCATCGTCAAAAAATGTGTGGAACTTCATCGGGGAGAAATTACATTGACCAGTGCGGTTGGTGTCGGTACAACTTTTACAGTAACTTTACCGAAAGGCTTTTAAATTCTTACAAAGGACGTAGCTTGCTTCTCAAGGGAAGCGAGTATGACAAATTAGGGGTTGCTGAATAAGTCTTGTGGTGGGGAGAGGCAATAGGGAATAGGCAATGGGCAATGGTTTCAAGCCTCTGTCGAGGGAAAATTTGGCGCTGGCGGAGGCACAAATTCCAGGGTTTTGACGGTTATGATGTAAAAACCTTGCACTTGTTGGGTAGGAAAATGGCTTAAAACCCTTATCTGGTCTAGCTTCCACACTCATGCAGCAAGCCCAAATTATAGACCAAAAGACTTATGACATGGGCAACTCAATCACAAACTCGGTTCCTTGCTCGGGTGCGGAACTAAAATTTAGGGAACCTCCATGCTTTTCGACTACAATCTGACGCGCAATCGATAAGCCTAAACCCGTTCCTTTACCCACAGGCTTGGTGGTAAAAAAATTATCAAATATGCAGTCTTTTACCTGACTTGGCATTCCTATTCCATTATCGCGAATCCGAATAATAACAATTTCTTGATCGTACTGAATGTCGGTATCAATTTTAATTTGAGGCAGATAGTCTTTATTCAAGTCCTTGGACTTCTTTGTCTGTAATTCATCTAATGCATCTATCGCATTAGCAATAAGATTCATAAAAACTTGGTTTAATTGCCCAGGATAACATTCAATAGGCGGTAATTCGCCGTAGTTTTTAATCACTTCGATTGCTGGACGTTTATCATTTGCCTTAAGGCGGTGCTTTAAAATTAATAGTGTACTATCGATTCCATCATGGATGTTAAAGACTACCTTGGTATGAGCATCCAAACGAGAAAAGGTTCGCAAAGAGCTACTTAACTGAAAGAGACGATCAACTCCTTTTTTCATTGAGGATAAAATACTGGGCAGATCTTCAATTAAATAATCAAGTTCAATATCCTGACTTTCTTGTTCGATTTCAGTCCCGGGATGGGGAAATTTGTCTTGATACAGACGCAGCAGGGAAATCAGATCGTTTGTATAATCCTTGGCACAACTGAGATTTCCATTAATAAATCCTACAGGATTGTTAATTTCATGAGCTACGGCGGCTACCAGTTGACCCAAGGTTGCCATTTTTTCAATTTGTACAAGCTGAACTTGGGCTTGTTGTAACTCCTGTAAGGTTTGTTTTAATTGGGCGGTTCGTTCTTCAACTCGTTGCTCTAAACCCTGGGTAAGTTGGCGAATCGTCAGTTGATGATCAACACGCGCCAAAACCTCTTCAAATTGAAAAGGTTTAGTAATATAGTCAGCTCCTCCCAAGGCAAAGGCTTTGACTTTATCAAAGACTTCATCCAACGCGCTAATAAAAATTATCGGAATATCACGAGTGACAGGTGAAGCTTTCAAGGCTGAACAAACGTCATAGCCATTCATGTCGGGCATTTTAATGTCCAACAAAATCAGATCAGGTGCTACCGCTTTTGCCGCCATTAATGCCATGCTGCCGTTGACTGTGCTGCGAACTTCATAGCCATATCTTGTTAGTGCGGCTTCCAACAGACGTAAGCTATCGGGTGTATCATCAACGATTAAAATAATTCCTTTTGCTGTTTTTTGCTGATAACTATTCATAAGCGAGTCTGGCTGCCATAAGAATGGCGGATAGTGTAATACGGCAAGGGCTAGGGGGAGCAGAGGGAGCTGGAATTAAATTAGAGTGTATCCAACTAATATTCTATTGAAGTATGTCCCCTATCTAAACTACCGGGAAAAAGGGAGATTTTTATCAGGAGATAGCTTGGTGAGCTATCTCCATAATGACATCACAACGAAAATTATTAACTAAATCAGTTAACGCCTTGGCGAATAATGTCTGTTCTGGGGGAATTTGTTCGATAAGCTGAATAATCTGCTTGCTATTGAGCTGAATGGCGGCTTGGTGCAACTGGGCAATCCAAGTTGTCGGCATCACCTTTAAATCCTCAGGGGTTAATATTGGTGTATCGGCATCAGATGAGAGTGGATCAGCATTTTCATAGCGATAACGGAGTCCTAAATGTTGTCCCATTTTCTCTAAAATCGCATCTGTTCGGAAGGGCTTGGCGACAAAATCATCACAACCGACATCTAAAATAGCGGTTCGTTCTTCATCAAAAGCGCTAGCGGTTAAGGCAATAATCACGGTTGTCTTTCCCTGAGGATGGGATTTAATTAATTGGGTGGCTTCATACCCATCCATCACCGGCATTCGCATATCTAACCAAATCAGATGAGGGTGCCAATGTTCCCAAATAGCCACTGCCACTTGACCATTATCGGCTTCTCGCACGTCTAATCCTAAGGATTCCAGAAACTTAACCAGGGGTTTGCGATTTGCCCATTGATCTTCAACCACTAAAATGCGATAGTTGGGTTGGTCGGGTGCGATGCCAATAACCTGTTGACTTAAGGGTTGGCTAGGAGTCTGGTCTTGGGGAACAATGCCAATAGGGATATCAAATTTTACCAATGTACCTTGACCTGGAGTACTGTTAATGGTAATGTCCCCACCCATCAACTGGACAAATCGACGACTAATCGCTAAACCTAAACCCGTTCCCGACTGCGATCGCTGACTGGTTTTCGTTTGCACAAAAGCCTGAAACAGGGTATCCAGTTCCTCCGCCGGAATGCCAACGCCTGTGTCTTCAACTTCAAAAAACAGCCGGGATTGAGTATCGGTGTTCGTAGGTGTGGTTATCCTATCGGATATCCCTTGCACGCGCAAAATAACCCTACCTTGTGACGTAAATTTAACCGCATTACCGACTAAATTAATCAAGATCTGCCGCAATTTTCCCTCATCCGCCACCCCATAGCGAGGTACATTTGCCGTGCGCTCAACCATAAGTTGTAACCCCTTTGATAAGGCTTTCAAGCGCAACATCTCGGCAATGGAATCGACCAAACTGTAAAGGTCAAAGCTATTTTCTGATAGGGAAATCCTACCCGCCTCAATTTTGGACATATTCAGGACATTATTAATTAAATCCAGCAAATGTTCACCCGAACGAATAATAATGCCCAAATAATCCTGCTGATCTTGATTTAGAGATGCATCCCTTGCCATGAGTTGAGTAAAGCCCAGGATAGCATTGAGGGGAGTACGCAGTTCATGACTCATATTTGCCAAGAACTCGCTTTTGCCATAATTAGCCGCTTCTGCTGCATCTAAAGCCTGTTGCAGGGCGACTTCCGTTTGCTTGCGCTGTTGGATATCCTCAACGACGCCAATAATATAATTAGGGGTATCCATCCAAGTTCGCACCAGGGATACAGCAACATTGACCCATTGCCATTGACCATCTTGGCGGATAAAGCGTTTTTCTCTAGAATAGGTGGAACGTTGACCTGCTAATAATTGAGTTAAATCATTAAGTTCTGCGCCTCGGTCATCAGGGTGAGTAATGTCGGGGAAACTAAGCTGTAATAATTCCGATTCCTCGTATCCTACCAGGTCACAAAATCGCTGATTGACCCGAATTAACTGTCCCGATGGTGTCCCCAGGGCAATGCCCACGGCGGCTTGTTCAAATATTGCCCGGAAGCGTTCTTCACTTTCTCGTAATGCGGCTTCCGCCCGTTGACGTTCGGTGACATCGCGCAAGCAAATCTCAAAAACCGATTCACCTTCCCATTCCGTTTCCACCACACTCATTTCAGCAAAGCTGAGTTGTCCATCGGCACGAACAATTCCCAATTCTGTGGTTTGATTCACACCAACGGGTAGTCCAAAGTTATAGTTGAGTAATTCTTCTACATCCTGATTTAAGAGATTGGCGGCGGCTGGGTTGGTGAAGCGAACTTGACCTTGGCGATCGACAATCATAATCCCGTCGGAGGTACTGGTAACAACGGCGTGGAGTCTGGCTTCACTGTGGCGCAGGCGTGCTTCAGTTAATTTGCAATCAGTGATATCCCGTCCAACTGCCTGGAATTCCAGTAATTGTCCTTGCTCGTCAAAGATAGCGCGATCGCTCCATTGTTGCCAGCGAATCTCACCACTCTCTAGAATGACACGGTGTTCGACTATACCTACAGGGTTGTCTGGGTTCAACTCCGCAATAAAGCCTTCTAACACCGCTTGATCATCCGGGTGAATCAGGGGGAAAAAGCGATGTCCAATTAGTTCTTCGGGAGTTTTGCCAAAATAGCGACAATAGACTTCGTTAACAAAGGTGAGTATGCCATTGGCGCTGTAACGACAAATCAGTTCACTTTGATCCTCAATAATCGCACGATAGCGGGATTCACTGTGTTGTAACTGCTGCTTTTGCTGTTCTACAGTGTTCTCCAGGATTCGCGAATGGTTTTCTAGATGGTTGTAGGCTTGAGCATTCTTTAGCGCCGATGCCGCTTGGACGCACAGGAGTTGGACAATCGCCACGCGATCGCGCGTAAATACGCTTCTGGTTTGATTATTTTCTAGGTAAAGAATACCAATTTCCTGATTACCAACTGTTAATGGCGCACATAATACACTCAATTGGGGACGTGTTGAGTTTTGAATGTTGAGGTTGTAGGGGCGGGTTTCATTATTATCGTTGTTTCCCGCCCTGATGGTACTAAACCCGCCCTCACTTCCCTCATCTCCCGGATTCAGTGCGATCATTGACCATCGTTTAACATCTGTCGTATCATCTGAGACGATCAAAATGTCTGGATGATGCCATACATATTCAACCAGCATCAGGGGAATCTCCGGGCTGGATTCGATGGGAGTCAGGGGCAAAATGGTGGGGTTCGTACCCCTTACCCCCCTAGCCGCTACAACTAAACCCTCTGGCTGAGGCAAAATCAGGGTAGCGCTTTGAGCATCTGTCGTCTCAAAGGCTATCTGGATTAAAGTTGAGAGCAAGGGCTGTAGTCTAATTTCTCCAGAGATGGCTTGGCACAACTCAATCACCGTCGCCATGGATAGACTATCGGAATTATCAATGAAACAAGAGACCAAGGTTCTAGGGTTAAATGTTTTGACATCAAAACGGACGAACAGAAGTAACTTAGCCTACTGATCAGATGGTTATTTCTGAATAAAAATGAATTTTGCTTGACTTTTTCCGTCTACTGTTTTAATTACAACAGACCCTTGGATGATTCGCGATCGCGTCTTCTGTGAGCGTCCTTTTCTCCGGCTGATTAGCTTTTCTTTTCCAAAGATTAACTTGGCTTTATAGTAAGCTAAGCTTTTATCGCTTTTGTCCTCTAGTTTATACTAGATTTCCTTTAAGTGAACACGCCTGTACCGGAGAAATTCTAGTGCAAGAAGGCAGAAATAACTGAACAGCTACTATCTCCCCCAGCTTCCAGACGTGCCATGGCACGTCTCTACATTGGCTCCCCCAGCTTCCCCAGTGAAGTAAGGGCTTAGTAACCAAGCCCCTACTGAGAACCTTGTGCCAACTCTTCACCTCTCACGGGAGAAATTTGCCAAATCCTGATTTGCCGATCAAATCCACCTGTTGCTAGGAGTGTACCATCAGGACTAAAGGCAACGGAATGCACCCAATCGTCATGGGCTGTCAGTAACGCTAACAGTTCACCCGTTCTTAAATTCCATAACCGCACCCCGTCACGGCTGGTGCTAGCGAGAGTTTCACCATCGGGATTAATCGCCACAGCCCAGACTCGCCCGGTATGTCCCGAAAGAGTCCGTGCTAATTGTCCCGTTCTAAGATTCCAGATTTTAATCGTGCGATCGTAACTACCACTGACTAATGTTTGTCCATCGGGTGTAAACACCAAGGCATTAACTGAACCACGATGGGCGCTAATCCGATTGAGTGACTGTCCTGTTTTTACATTCCAAAGTTTAATTGAACCAAACTTATGACCACTTGCCAGGATATCTCCATCGGGGTGAATCGCCAGTCCATAGGTCTGGTTATCGAAACGCGCTAAGGTATACATTCGACGTTGTTTGGTTAAATCCCATAGTCGAATTCCATCTAAAGCACCTGTGACTAAGGTGCGACCATCTGGCGTGATTGCCAAGGATAAAACATTGCTGGTATGATCACGAAACTGATGGATATAGTCTCCGGTTCTCCAGTTCCAGAGATTAACCGCAGAATCTGTACCCGAACTGACCAAGGTTTCTCCATCGGGTGATAAGCCTAGGACAGATACTGAAGTTCGTTGCGCTCGCAGACTATCGATTTCTCGACCTGTTTTTAGCTGCCAGAATTTAATTTTGCCATCGTTATGACTACCGCCGCTAATTAGAATTGTTCCATCGAGGCTAAAGAACAATGAATCAACGGCTGTGTTATGACCTGTCAACGTGTAAATTAGTCGCGGATTTCTCCAGGCTTCAGGAGAGGAGAGAGGTTGAGGTGGAGATAAATTATCGGGATTGAGTGGATTGGTTGGTGTAGGAGGCGGCGGTTGGGCAGGATTTTCCGGAGGTGGCGGCGCAACGGGTACAGGTAAAGGCTGACTTATTGCCTTATGGCTTATAGTCGCCAAACCTATCATCACTCCGATTAAAACTGCCCTTATGTCATTTGTCATTTGTTAGGGAACAGGGAACAGGGAACAGGGAACAGGGAATTATCAGAACTTATTGAATGTTGGGACAGATCGTTTGAGCGACGCGATCGCGCGGCGGTTGCTCTTGCCATCCTGAGAGTAAGCCGATAAGCTCTGATTTGAGTAGTTCTAGGGCTTGAATTTGCTGGTTAATTTCCTCGACTTTATGCAGCAAGTGTTGCTTCACTGCACCACAGGGTAATTTCCCGGAGTCGTGAACCTCGAGGATTTCGTGGATTTCACTCAGGCTAAGTCCGAGGGATTGCGATCGCTTGATAAAGGCTAACCGATTCAGGGTTTGTTCGGTAAACAGGCGATAACCTGATTCGGAACGGGTTGTCGTTGGCGTCAGTAAACCCACTTCTTCGTAATACCGAATCGTTTTTACGGATAATCCACTTTGATTGGCAACTTCGCCAATTTTATACAATCGCTCTAATGGTGTTTTGCTCGTCATTCTCGCCAATCCGCCTTCCTGTCTCGCCCTGAGTTTCCGATCAATTACACCCGACTTGCACCAAAACCGGATCAGCGATGGGGATGACGCTTGCTGGTACTGAGCATCGGTAAGGGTGGACGGGAAGGACTTGATGGCAGATAATGATGAGTTACAGGTTGTTCAGCCAGTTCTGTTTGGCGGCGTTGGCTTTGCCACCAGCGGATACCAACGGCTAACATGACCATCATTAACCCAAAGGTTAGCAGTGACCAGCGTTCGCCAACTCCACCAATGACGGCATCAACAGCGCCGACAGTGACAATAAAGCTAGAAATTGGTTCTTTGCGGTAGGCTAACTTCCAGAATCGAGGTCCTAAGGCATTCATCACGGTTTGCTATTTATCTCTATTCCACGTAAGTGCTTAATCTACTTCTAGGGTATCCGATTAATCGACAGATTAACTGACAACCCATTATTCTTTAACACTAATACTCTATAGTTGCAATCAGTTAGGGGTGGAGGAGGGCGGGTTTTGTTTATCCGTTATAGGCAGGTAAGCTAGCTTCAGTGGCTAAACCCGCCCCTACCTACAATTGACGTGAGACGTAAGAGTCAGAGTATTATTGCAAACCTAGCCAACTTAGCAGTCCTTGACCAGTAGCATATTCAATAGCCAGTGTCAAGACAAAGCCAATCATCGCGGCTCGACCATTCAAACGTTCAGCATATTCATTGAAACCGAACTTAGGTTCGGCGAGTTGGGGAGTGGTTGTGGGTTGGGGTTGTGTCATAGTTGCCAAGGATGGTGTAATGATTTAGTTATATTTCTTTACTAAGTTTAACATTTAAACAAGCAAGGACAGAATTAATACAGTTAAGTGATACCAAATTCAACAACAGTGTTGTGCGATCGCGCAAGGAGTATAAGCTTAGTTCTTATGGCACAACGTCTGAAAACTGCATGACATAAAGGAAAACGATGGAAATCGGTGTACCCAAAGAGACAAAAGACCAAGAATTTCGAGTCGGCTTAAGTCCTAGTAGTGTTCGCGTCTTACAGGAAGCAGGACATCAGGTTTGGATTGAAACCCAGGCGGGGGCGGGTGCTGGCTTTACCGATGAAGACTATCAGCATAGTGGCGCTAAGATTGTCGCCACAGCAGCCGAGGCGTGGAATCGGGAACTGGTGGTTAAGGTGAAAGAACCGCTAACGTCGGAGTATCCCTATTTACAGAAAGAACAATTACTGTTTACCTACCTGCATTTGGCGGCGGATCGCCCATTGACTGAAAGTTTAATCGATAGTGGTGTTTGTGCGATCGCCTATGAAACTGTGGAACTTCCAGATCGCCGCCTCCCCTTGCTGACACCAATGAGCATTATTGCGGGTCGTCTTTCTGTCCAATTTGGCGCTCGATTTCTGGAACGCCAGCAAGGTGGGCGCGGGGTGCTTTTAGGAGGTGTTCCTGGGGTGAGACGCGGTAAGGTGGTGATTCTTGGGGGTGGCGTTGTCGGTACAGAAGCGGCGAAAATAGCGGTAGGAATGGGCGCTCAAGTCCAGATTTTGGATATTAATGTTGAACGTCTCGCCTACTTAGAAACCCTGTTTGGTTCCAGAGTTGAACTCCTTTACAGTAATTCAGCCCAAATTGAAGCCGTCGTTCCCCAAGCCGATTTGCTGATTGGGGCGGTATTAGTTCCGGGGCGTCGAGCGCCAATTCTGGTTCCTCGTGGCTTGGTGCAACAAATGCATCCGGGTGCTGTAATTGTTGATGTGGCGGTGGATCAGGGAGGATGTATTGAAACCTTGAAATCTACCTCACACACGAATCCCACCTATATAGATGAAGGGGTTGTCCATTATGGTGTCCCCAATATGCCCGGTGCTGTACCTTGGAGTTCGACTCAAGCCCTCAATAATAGTACGTTACCCTATGTCCTCAAGTTAGCCAATGAAGGAATTAAGGCTGTCGCCTCAGATGTGGCGTTGGCAAAGGGCGTGAATGTCCAGAATCATCAGTTGGTTCATTCAGCGGTGCGGGAGGTTTTTCCTGATTTAAGTAACGCGAAGGTGTAAGCTGTTCGGCATATAAACCTTAATGTCAATAATGGCGCAATCCTTGTAGTGCGCTACGCGCTAGGCAATGGGCAATAGGCAATGGGCAATAAGCTGTTCGGCATATAAACCTTAATGTCAATAATGGCGAAAGCCTTGTAGTGCGTTTAGCGAAGCCATGCCGAAGGCTTTGCATCTTGCTCGCTACTAATACCCCATTTAAATGCATAACGGCGTAAGCTATCGTACTTCGGCTTCTCTGGAGGGATTTAGGCAAGAGTTGGATGATCCGTGAACTCTTATATCGATTTATTACCTTATTTTTCAATAAACAAACTTCTGTATCATTGCTAGTCCACAAAAACCAGAACGGAGTAAAGTTATAAAGTGAAGCCATAAAGCTTCCCTGACAGATAACCGAGTCTAGTCTAGTGTAACTCCAATATTGAACGATAACGAGGTCAAACCATCTGTATACCCGAATATCTGTCTCGTCAACAAACAACAGCAACGATTAACTGTATTGTTCATATTTCCTCAACTAAAAGACACGGAGCCATGCGACTCAAAGGTGTGAGGTAAGTCAGCGCAACTCTAAAACCAATTGTGTCAGCCGAGGAAATTACTGGCAGAAATGTAAACGTTGCTGTTGTTTTTTAATAGACAAAATCTTTGAGGGTTGGGGTGTACCAGTAATAAACTTTCGTGTTACCGAGCGAAGTCGAGGTAAGTCGAGGTGTCCCCCAACTCCCCCTTAAGCTGTCATGCATTTAAATTGGGTATTAGTAGCGAGCAAGATGCTCGAGTAGCGAGCAAGATGCTCGAGTAGCGAGCAAGATGCTCGCACTACAAGGCTTTCGCCGTTATTGATATTAAGGTTTAAATGCCGAACAGCTTACCACAACACTTATTCAGCAGCCCCTAATTAATGACACCCTAAACTATCCCGCGTGGAAACGCCAGTGACAGGATTAACGCCATCTGCCCATTGACACATTAACGATATTTGATAGGTGTCAAGGATTGCACCGGAAAAATCAGCCCCTGTAATCGTTGTATCAAAAAAGCGGCTTCGACTGGCAATAGCATTAGTAAAAATAGCATTGGTTAAATTAGCGCCGTCAAAGACAACGCGATCGGCTAAAGTCTCGGACAGGTTAGCTCCGGTTAAATCCGCCTCAAAAAATGCCGCTTTGGTGAGAATTGATCCTTGAAGAGAAGCGCCTCGAAAAGAGGCACCGCGTAGATCTGCACCTGCAAACGAGGTTCCCTCTAAATTTTGATTAGAAAAATCTCGATAGTGTAATTCAGTAAGCGTATAGTTGACGCTATTCTCCTGTGCGATCGCGCTAGGCAAATCTACAATCCACGCGAAAAGTGCAATCAATAATCCTATTCCAATGGCTAAACGTTTCCCAGCTTTTTTACTGGGGCTGTTTTCGGTTCGTTTTTGGCTCGCATTAGTCATCGTTTCTTCTTGACATTTAAAACTGATGGGGTCTAACTTACCTATTTTGCCGCAAGCTGGGATTTGTCATTCGTCATTTGTCAGGGAATAGGCAATAGGCAATCGGGTAAGGTAGAGTTTGGAGTTAAATCACAACGGCTCCATCTCCCCTATCTCCCTCATCTCCCTCATCTTCCTCATCTTCCCCCGCACCTTTGCACCTTACCTCTCACCCGTTAAACTGCTTTTTGTTAAGATACATTAATGAGTCAATAGTCGCCCTATTTTACCAAACAACTCATGATCACTGAACTTTTGCCCTTTCAATTCGAGTTAAATACGACAGCGATCGCGGGTGCATCGTTGTGGGCGCTAGCGCTGTACTGGGGCTTCTCGACGTTAAGCCACTGGATCATGGAACAACTGAATCGCTGGTTTAACTTTGCCGAGCGATCGCTCTACACTTCCATGAAGGAATATGAACGCACTCGTCGGGGAAGAGAAGCCCAAAATGCTTTCTATGCTTCCCTGTTCAGCATTGTGCCATTTTTAATCGTTGGCGCTGGCTGCAACTGGGGTGTTGAACTCACTCTGGGTTCGAGTTGGGCAATTAGTATGGGGCTTCTGGCTTGTATCAGTGGCGCTGTTTATGAACTAGGGCGTCGTGATAGTCAATCCAATTAATTATTCGTCCCTTATCCTTCCTCAGAACCAGAATCCTCCATGTTAACCAGCGCATTGTGGATTTTATTGATGGGCTTTTTTGGGGGTCAAATTGCCCGTCGTTTAGGTGCGCCACCGTTAATCGGTATGATTTTGGTGGGAATTGTCCTCGGACCACAAGTTGGCAATGTGATCAGTTCAGATGTGCTGGAAGCGGCGGATAGTTTGCGAACGGTTGCCGTGATGGTTATCTTGATGAAGGCGGGACTAGGGCTGGATCGGGAAAAGCTGCTTTCTCAGGGAAGTGTAGCGCTGCGGCTAGGCTTTTTGCCTGCGGGGTTTGAAGCAATTGCGATCGCGTTAGCCGCCATCTGGATTTTTCAGTTTGACGTTCCCACGGGATTACTTTTAGGTTGCATCATTGGCGCAGAATCTCCGGCGGTAATTGTTCCGGGAATGCTGCGGCTAAAACGTTTGGGTTGGGGAGTGACGAAGGGAATTCCCGATACCATTCTCACAGGGAGTGCTTTATCTGATGTTCTATTATTACTTTTATTCAGTTTACTATTAAGTTTTTTAGGTCAGGGCGGAATTGAAACCCTCACCTTTCCTGGAGGATTTACGCTTTCGGCGTTGCAATTACTACCGTTGCAAGTATTCCTTGAAATCGGACTGGGTATCTTGATTGGCTACGTGGCGGCTCGTTTAATCGTCTCGCTATTAACGGAACAAAACTGGACCCAAAATACGGTTCAAGATGTTTTAATTGCCGCTGGAATTGCGTTGTTATTGGTGATTGTAGAAAAAGTATTGCCCTACTCTGGCTACTTAGCCGCTATGGGAATGGGGTTCTTTTTGATTGAATTGGATGCACCGTTGGCTCGACGCCTACGCGGTGGATTTGATAGCCTTTGGGTTGTGGCGGAGATTGTTTTATTTGTTTTATTGGGCGCTAGTGTTCAACTGCAAGTATTAAGGAATACAATTTTACCAGGACTTTTAGTGTTAGCCATTGGCTTGCTTGTTGGTCGTCCCGTGGGTTGGTATCTCTCGACAGTGGGAAGTAATTGGACAGGGCGAGAACGGCTGTTTTTGCTGCCGGGAAATATGGCAAAAGCAACGGTTCAAGCGGCAATTGGTGCGATTCCCTTAGCCAGGGGGATTGAAGGGGGAGAAATTATTTTAGCCATTGCAGCACTTTCTATTTTGACCACAGCACCCATTGGTGCTTGGGCGATTCCTACGTTTGCGCCAAAATTATTAGAACGGGGAGAGGTTGATCCAACAAAAGTAACGGTAGTGACTCATACCGTGTTGTTAGCGGCGGTGGATACCTCTCCCTTGGCGACAGAGGTTTTAAGGAAAGTAGCCAGTATTGCTCGACGCACGGATGGTGAAGTGATTGTATTACATGTGATCAATAGTGATGAGATAGAGGACATAGAAAAGCTGCGCGATCGCACTCAACGATTACTCAGTGATATTCGCTATAAATTTATCACGATCAAGGGTTCCATTCCAGAAGAAATTATTCGGGTGGCGCAAGAGTATCAAGTGGCAGATATTGTCATGGGAAAACGGGGACATCAACGTTGGCAACAGGTGCGAGTCGGTTCCGTATCGCAAGCCGTTCTAGAAGTAAGTTCTATCCCGGTTATCTTAGTAGAAGATCCGCAAAGCGAATTGGCGGTAAAAAGCCGCAGGGTTTGCTAATTAGTGGTGGCTGAATAAGTCTTGTGATAGAGACAGGCAATAGGCAACACCTCGACTTACCTCGACTTACCTCGGCTTCGCTCAGTAACACGCTCAGTAACACGCTCAGTAACACGCTCGGTGTGTCTTATGCAATGGGCAATGTCTAAGTCTATTGTTGATTTACGGCTAATCTTGAACTCAGTTTGCTAGCGCCAATAGGGACGCCCTTTCCAAAATACACCAACGAGAACGGCAAATAAGTTGGTATAACTTAAACTTACCAAGAAAGCAGGTACAGGCAACAGTGATTTTAACCCCAACGTCAGGGCTAAACAGGGGATTAATGCCCACAAGCTGCTATTGTTGATCAAAACTTGAGGATAAAAGCGTTCTAGAATATAAACCGCGAGAACTCCAAATCCCGCCGCAGCCATTAAGGTGATGATCATCCCTAGGGGAGGAGTATAGAGAAACTGGATCATCTCGCGGATCGCGGCGGATTGGGTGACGCCTAAGCCGATGATAATTTCAAGGACGATCGCGATCGCAGTGGTAATCCCTGAGATTTCGAGTAGCGATCGCCAAGGGAGAGAACGTAAGCGATACATGGGATATCTATCAAGTTGAGGGCATCCTGCTATTCTACCGCCCTAGCTCCCGTGAAACGTCAAAACCTACTGGCGTGGCACACCTGAGAACTAACGCAAAGGCTCTATATGTTCTATATGTAGGGTGCGTTAGCGATAGCGTAACGCACCATATAACTGAAGATGAGTTGGCGCAGTGGTTGAGGCAATATTCCTCAAGGGCGTAGTTAAGCTGTCATGCATTTAAATTGGGAATGGGTAGCGAGCAAGATGCAAAGCCTGCGGCATGGCTTCGCTAAACGCACTACTACAAGGATTTCGTCATTATTGACATTAAGGTTTAAATGCCGAACAGCTTATCCAGTTGGGGGTATGCTGCTATTTTACCTTGTTGAGCGGATGAACTAAGGCAAAATCAGCCTAAGAATAACCCACGTTTTAACCGGGTGAGTATCAACGCTCCAGTAGCCATGTCAATGTTCACCTAACGCCCAGGCTGCAAGTTTAGTCCGATTAGGTAATCCCGTTTTGCCCAAAATATTGCTGACATGGGTTTCGGCGGTACGCAGGCTGATTGAGAGGTTCGCGGCAATTTCCCGATTCGATAGCCCTTGCACAATTAAAGCGAGAACTTTTTTTTCCGTAGGCGTTAAGCGCACGCTATCATTGACTGGGGAACTCAATTCTTGAGTCGGTTGAATTGTCACAATTGAGCTGAGAGCCGTTTTTATTTCGGTGAGTAAATTTTTCGGTAAAAAGGGTTTCATCAGATAGCGATCGCACCCTGCACTTAAAGCCTGAATCGAGTCCGGTAGTCCGTTTGGGGAATGCAGGAAAATGAAGGGAATGGAACGAGTGCGCGGATTGTCTCGAAGGGATTTGACGAATGCATAACTCTCTTGATGTCGCCCCCTCAGATCACCGATAATGCAATCAGGAAGACCACTCGATAGCATCGGCAAAACATCCTGATAATTGCTGAAGGCAGTGACTTGATAGTTGCCTTGGTCTTGCAAATAGTCTTTGGCGGTAGTTAAAAAGTTGGGATAATCGCTAATTAATAACAGCACGAAATCTGAATGATTTAGATAAACTATGAATTGTTGGGAACCACTGCATTCATTGTCGATCATCTAGTGTACCACAGTCATCGAAATCAGAGTACGACGTCCTACCGATGGTGTTTTTCATCGCTTCAGCAGGGGAAGTTTACGCAAGAGTTTAATATTTTCCGGTGTGAGTAGTTTTTTCAGTTCAGCCACTTGATTAATCAGTTCAACTTGACGATTAAATTCTTCTCGTAAACTTTTCAAATAGACCTGACGACGGGGTTCGGTGGGGGCTGACTCTAGCAATTCAATCGTTATTGTGATGGTAGATATTGGATCTGCCAAATCTTCCAATAATTTTTCTAACAGATCATCTTTCGTCGCACTAATTTCTTGCAGCGCCTGTAATTGTTGTTGGAGGGACTCGGCGCGATCGCGTTCGCTTGTGGTACGCTGCTGATGGATTGCCTGTTTACCTAGAACTGAGGCGATAGCGTTGAGCAGTTCGTCGATACTGTAGGGTTTGGTTAAAAAATCATCCGCCCCCAATTCCATCCCTTGACGCATATCCACGCGATCGGTTAAAGCGGTTAAGAAGATGAACGGAATTTGAGCCATTACTGGGTCTTGTTTGAGCGCTTGTAGAGTGCCATACCCATCTAAATCTGGCATCATGATATCGCAAATAATCACATCGGGTAAATGTTGTCGCACCAACTCCAAACCCACTCGACCATTTTCTGCACCGAAGGCTTGGAATTGTTCAGCTTCCAGTAATGCCAACATACCCGCCCGCAAGTTATCATCATCTTCAATTACCAAAATCTTGATCATGACTAGAATTCCAGGAGGTTACAGGAAAGATAAGAGTGACAGTTGTACCAACCCCGATTTCACTGGTGATTTCAATCTGTCCCTGCTGTACGTCCACACACTGCTTAACAATCGTCAATCCCAAACCTGTACCCGGACGGTTCCCGATATTTTTGCCGCGATGGAACGATTCAAACAGGTATGGCAAGTCTTCAGCAGGGATACCAATCCCTTGGTCTTGGATTTGGAGAGTCACCTGTTCATGATCACGGGTTAAGCCTATATATACTGTATCTCCTGAAACGGAATATTTAACCGCATTATCGAGTAAATTGATCATGATACGCTCAACGAGGGTGGGATCGAGATAGACGGGTAGGCTGAAGCTGGGATTGCGCCATTGAATCGAGCATTTCTGCTGCGTTCGCTGTTGGACTTCAGTGATCATCCTCTCCAAAAAGCTTGCCAGATCAAATAGTTTTGTGGTACTTCTCACCTTTTCAGCGTCGGCTTTGCCGATAAACAGCACATCATCCAATAATTGGGTCATGGATGTGATCGAGGTGTGAATTCGCCGGAAATAGTCAGCTTTTTGCTCAATTGACCAGCGTTCATCGTAACGCTCTAATAACTGGGTAAACAGGGAAATTTGACTAAGAGGGGTACGAAACTCATGGGATACTCTGGCGATAAAGCGAGATTTGAGTGTCTTGAATTCCTGTTCTTTGAGTAAGGCTTGAGGCTGAGTTTGCTGGCGTTCGCTAATTTCCTCAATCATCTTTAAATAATAGAGGGGGTTATTCTGTTGATCTCGAATGATAGACCCCGACAAATGAACTTCAACGACTTCTCCATCTTTGCGGATGTAGCGTTTGTCAATCCGGTGGCGTGAAAGTTTACCCTGGCTTAGCTGCTGTTCACGTTGAAGGCTCAGTTTGCGATCATCAGGATGCGTGATATCTGTAAACCTGAGTTGAGTTAATTCCGATGCTGAATAACCCACAATTTGACAAAACAGGGGATTGACTTTGATGAAGTGCTGGTTCAATCCTACTATGGCGATCCCCAGAGGGCTTGCCTCAAATATTGTCCGGAAACACTGTTCATTCTTTAAGCTTGAGGGTTCTATCGGTTGATGACTCATTTCAATATTCGGGTAGTCAGCTAGGCAGCTCTTTTATTACCTTCGACTCTTTTATCTAAACAACGAGTTCCTAATTATATACGCTCAACGGTCTTGACGTATTCTTCCTCAGGCATAGTAAATCGGTGGGGGCGCAAGCTTTCATCCGTGCCAATTCAAGGTGAAAAGCTTTTCCGTGTGAGACGTTTGAACTCTCATTGCCTTAACCTTAACCCCCCTAACCAAAGCCATTCGAGTTCCCTCCCCTTGATAAGGGAAGGGTTAGGGTGGGGTTGACAAATGGAGGGTTAGCGATGGGTCAAATCAAGGTAAGTAGGTAGGGACAATAAAAGTTAACGGTTGAGAACTCGCTGCCTTTGAGAAGCAAGCTCCATCATACTCGCTTGCGTGTACTTCATACACTTGGAAACTGCTACGCCTACTCAGTAGGCTTACCTAAAAATGTCTACGTAGGGACTACGTAGGTACAGCATTAGGGGAACTTACGTACTGACAAAAGATACCAGATCCTGCGGATTTTTCCATCATTGACGCCTTGTTAAATTGTGATTGTCAGTCAAATCTGACTCCCACGCAAGCACAGACACAGACAAATCAAACAAGTTCAGGGTGTACCTTTCACTGTTCTTATTCAATCAATTCAAGGAGTAAATGATGATTCGTCAAACTTTAATAGCTTCCGCCGTTGTTCTCAGCAGCACTCTAGCATTTGTATCAACCGCTCAAGCCAACCCCGTAGAGGTTTTATTTGGGGGAACTGTCACCAACTCTTGCACATTCAGTAACAAAGTAGATGGCACATTAACCGCGCCAACTAATAGTACCCTGACCAGCACAGGAGCAACCCCTGGTACCGTAACCGTAACCTGTTCTGGACCCGCAACGCTAAATGTCAATGCTCCAGCAATTAAAACAGCACCCGTAGATTACAATGACGCCACTACCGTCAAAAGCGCTACGGTGGCGGGTACAGGAGCTGCCTCACTAAATATTACCGTAGATGACACCCTTGGCGTAGCGACGGGGGCATTAGTCCTAGGTGATACCAACCTAACTGTTGATATGAGCGCTGATCATGGAACCGTACTGCCAGCAGGTGATTATCAATTCGGTGTGACCATGACCGCTACAGCGTTATAAATCAATCGCGTCTACCAAGCTTTGAGTGATGATTCTAGGGGAAATCCAGGGAATACGTTTCCCCTAGATTATTTCTCGAATTCAAGACATAAATCAACCCTTTCAGGATAAGAAAAATGGTCTTTTCTCTACAAAAATCCAAGACGTATTCTCGCCGTCTTCTTCAAGCCCTACAAATCGGCACATTGGCATTATCCACCGCCTTTTGGTTAACACCTCCTGCTCAAGCCCAAATGGGAGCCTCACCGTTAGTCATTGAGGAACAGGCAAATCGGGGTCAAGTGGACGCGGTAATTAATGTAATTAATCCCACTAATACTCCCTTACGTGCCAGAATTTATAGTGAACCCTTTACCTACAGTGATAGAGGATTTGAAACCCTCCCTTCAATTACAAACTATCTAGGTTCTTATCTACAATTCTCTCCCAGAGAACTCACGGTTCCGCCGAATACAACCCGACGAGTGCGCTTAGTCGCACGACTTGCACCGAATCTTCCCGATGGAGAATATCGTGCTGCTATTTTTACTGAAACCTTGAATGAAGCAGCGGCGGGGAAGAGTAATCTTATGGGGATTACCACACGAGTCGCCACCAATATCTATATCCGGAAAGGCAATGTCATGCCTAATATTAGCGTTGAGAATGCCAGCTTTAATCAAACAATTAATCAACTGCAACTTTTAGTGCAAAATACGGGGAATGCTTCAACTCAAGCAAAGGTAGATTGGTCACTCAGTCAAGGAGAACGAGTGATTCATTCAGGTCATTTACTACCGAGTACGGTTATTGCTGAAAGTAAGCGTAATTTGCCTTTAAATCTCTTCAGCCCAGATTTTCCTCCCCTTTCTCCGGGGAACTATCAACTCACGGGAAGCTTAACCTGGGGGAATAACAATTCTATTCCGTTTGATCTGAATTTCACGATTCCAAATAGCTGATATTCAATCAGGGTTAGGCGATAGCGGTAAAGTATTACAGATTAATGGTGCGTTACGCTGCGCTAACGCACCCTACAATTTCTACAATTTCGGCACAAATATTGTAGAGACGTTGCATGCAAGGTTTCTACAACCTGAAGGTTATATTCCATATTACGTCATTCCTGGAAAATTTTTTAATTGAAAAATTGCTTTGATCATGATTCACACGCCCCCTCCTCATCCACCTGCAATTATCAATTTTTCTCTATCTCAACAAACAACCCAGGTAACACCATCTTTAGGATTAAAATCCCATTCAATTCCTGCGACTACTTCCCCACAGAAGGCGTTAGATTCAGCTAAACCGACGCCGCCAGAACAGTTCACGCCTGAATCCTCTGTGGCTAACGCGCCGGAGTTCTCAGAAGCATCTGGACATGGAAAGGGCGCAGGTTACTATTATTCGACCGATGTTAATATTTTTAATAGGGAATATTCTGGTACTGAACAATTAGGTTCTCCCATGGGCGTAAGTGTTTCTAACCCTGCCATAGAACCTGAAACCCTTGCTGTACCTGAGTCTAATCCGGTTAATTTAAATCACGCGATCGCACCCCCAGTACCCCCAGAAATTATACCGCCTCCGACTCAAAAACTAAATCACGAAGATGAGAAAAATGATATTGTTGAACCGACACCATCTATCCCTGAACTAGCGACAACTTCTGGTGACTCCTCCACACCCACTGACTCTGAACCCTTAACCCTTGACCCTTCCCTCTCCCCCGTGGCACAAATTCCCGACGGGTTTATAGTCTTTCCGGTGGGATTAAATGTAAATAAACGCAACATTGTCTCTGGCTTATTAATCCGAGGACAAGAAGATGGCAGCGCTGCGATTAATTTTGACCAATGGTTTTTGCCTTATGATGCCCTAGTGCGGGCGTTGAAATTAACGACAAAAGTATTACCCGATAATCAAATTGAATTAAGTTCCTCTGTTCAAACAGTGCGAATTAACCCCAGCAAACTGCAAACTGACCCCCAATTGGGACTGGTGTTTTCTGTCGCCCAAGTGCAGGAACTGTTCCAAGTTGAGGTAGAATTTGATATTATCGAATACGCGATTCAAATAACCGCACCGTGGTTAAACCAACGCAATCCCACCCGCCCCCAACGTATACCCATTCAAACCGAAGGATTACCCCGCATTGCGGCGAATGGGTTTTCTCTGGCGGCTGTAGAACAACGGATTGATGCCAATGGGAGTCAAACTCTCTCCCCTAGCTACCGAGGAAATTTAACCGCCGTTGGCAGTATTTTCGGGGGAAGTTGGTTAATTCGGGCAAATCAGCCGGATTTTTTTGACCGAGAAACCTGGCGTCTAGCGGAGGTACAATATCAACGTCAAACTGATGCCTCTGATTATATTCTGGGATCTCAACCTCCCTTTTGGCGTAGCCAAAGTGCTGGGGATTATTGGGGATTTACCACAATTCAGCGCCAAGGGTTTATTCCAAAACTACAACTCTATGGGGAAAATAATCCTAATCAACGCCTACAAGCGGCGCAAATGAGTCGCACAATTTCTGGGGAAGCGGAACCAGGAACCTTGGTGCGATTGGTACAGGGATTAAGTGACCAAATTATTGCCGAAGTCTTGGTGGATTCCGCTGGCGTTTATCGCTTTGAAAACATTGAATTTGACCCTCAAGGCGTAGGCGGTTATTATCGGGTTTTGCTTTATCCTCAAGCGAACCTCACCGAACAACCGGAAATTCGGGATGCCACGTTTTCTAATGTACCTGGGCGCATTCCCACCGGAACCACAGCATTTATTGCCTCTGGGGGGTGGCGGCGACAGTTATCAGCCGTTGATTCGGGAATTTTGGGCGATTTTAGCAATTTTCAAGGGGGTGTGTTGGGGCGCTGGGGGGTATCCAATAGTTTAACGGTGGGCGTTGGTGCGGTTTACGATGAATCGTTGCGGGGATTAGGGGAAGTCTTTTTTCAACCGGAAGGCTTTCCCTTAAAAGTTGCGGTTTCCGCCTTAAGCGGTACAGAGGAATCCGATTGGGACATTAACGCCGATATTTTAGCCGATATTTTATACGAACCCTCCTCTAATTTTACCGCCCGTTTTACTCGCGATCGCTTTTCGGATCGACTCAACCTCTCCTGGCAAATCTCTCCAGGTTTTACCTTACTCGGAAGTACAGATAGTCGCAATGGGACGGCTGGGGGAGTACAATTCGCCTTTAGTAGCAAAAATGCCTTTACCTTTGCCCGAGTAACCTTCGATAGTGAAAGCCGTTTGCGTTGGAATTTATGGCAACGTCTCCATCAATTTGAACTGCGTTCGATTGGCAATGAAGTGAATACTCAATCGGAACTGCGATATAATTTTGGCAGAAATAATTTTGACAAAGGTCACTCCCTTGCTTTGGGACTTGACACCTATAACCAAAGCCAAAATGACCACCTCACCACCCTATCCTGGCGCTATCGTTCCCATCAAGAATCCCGCAATGGAATTCCTCTGTGGGATGCAGAACTAGGATATGGTGTTGGTTCTCGTGGTTCGGGTTTAATTGCTTCAGTAGGAACTACAATTATCCCCGGTTTACAAGTACGGGGACGTTATCAAGGCATTTCCGCGACCTCTGATGAATCGAGTTTTAGTGTACAATTAGTCTCTAGTTTAAATCTACAACGTGGACTCACCGCAGGCGACGCCCGCACCAACTACCTCCGCACCCAAGGCGGTGTGATGATTCAACCCTTTTTCGACGACAATCAAAATGGTCAAAAAGACCCCGCTGAAAAAGGATTTAGTGACCCAAATTTAGTGATTCTCAACAGCCAATTGGTTAGCACATTACGACCCGATATTAAAGATGATCGGATCATGATGCGCCTCCCCCCAGGAACCTATCGCCTCGACCTTGATCCGGCTGGCTTTCCGGTGGATTGGCAAGCGCCTGAGACGGCTTATGCGGTGGATGTCGTGGCGGGAAGCTATACCCCGGTTGACGTTCCCCTAATCCCCTCCTATACCCGTTCTGGCGTTGTTACTGATGCGGCTGGACGTGCGATCGCGGGGGCGAGAGTAGAAGCGATTCATACCGAGTCAGGGAAACGGATTTTTTCAGTGACCAATGCAGCCGGGGTTTACTATCTAGAATCGCTAACTCAAGGAACCTATCAATTAAACGTTAATGGTAAATCGGTAGACCCTTTAACCTTAATTTTAACCCGCACATCTGAACCTTTCCAAGAACTGAATTTACAGAGAGTAGGGAACGGGGAACAAAAAACAGGGAACAGTGTTCCCCTAACGTCAACGCCGAACCTGTAATGCCTGCACGGACTAGGTTATAACGGGGGTAGCAAGCTGCTGCTGTTGGAGCGATCGCACTGGACTCGATTCGTTTTTGGCTGGCTTGTCTGGTAATTGGCGTGATTACAATAGTAATAACGTCAGCGGAGAATTAAATCATGGAGATAAAACTACGGAAAGTGGGCAACTCCATTGGCACCACGTTTCCTAAAGAAATCTTGGACAAATTTAATTTGAGGGAAGGGGATACGCTGACTCTGGTGGTGATGGAGGATGGGATTAAGTTGATGGCTTATGATCCTGAGTTTGAGCAGGTGATGGCGGCTTACAAGCAGGGGGCGTCGCAGTATCGTAATGCCATGCGAGAGTTGGCAGATGGCTGAACCGATTTGGATTACTGCTGCGATGGTGCAGGTGATTCATGATGATCAAGTTGCGACCCATGGTGGGGTGTATGGGTTACGGGATGAGGGGTTGCTGGCGAGCGCCCTTGCCCGTGCGCGTAATCGCTATGGGTATGAAGGGGCAGATATTTATCGACTGGCGGCGGACTATGGCTATGGAATTGCTAGAAATCATCCGTTTATTGATGGCAATAAGCGCACGGCGTTTCAGGTGATGTATGTGTTTTTGAAGGTGAATAGTTGGGAATTGGATGCACCGGAGCCAGAGGTGGTGCTGGTGATGCGATCGCTGGCGGCGGGGGAACTCTCTGAAGATGAGTTGGCACAGTGGTTGAGGCAATATTCCTCAAAGGAGGCGTAGATAGTTGGGTGTCAATTATCTCTCTGTTGGTTGAGGGTGATTTTCGGAAGTTCCCTCTATACAAAATAGTTATATCCAATCGAAAATATTATCCTGTAATAGTTTGAGCGATCGCTAGACAAAATGCCTACCCTCATTGGTGTAAGCAATTGGTCAATTTACCGCTCCAAGAGCAATGTCACGGGTCCATCATTTTCAATCGAGACGTGCATCATCGCCCCAAATACCCCGGTTTCCACTCGTAACCCACTTTGACGCAACTTTTCTACAAACTGCTGATAAAGCTGTTCGGCTTGGTCTGGATTCGCTGATCGCGAAAACGACGGGCGACGCCCTTTGCGACAATCCCCATACAAGGTAAACTGACTCACCACCAACAATTCGCCGCCAATTTCCTGAACCGATTTTTCCCAGCGATCGCTACTGCTATCGGTTCCGGGAAATAACCGCAAATCCAAGCATTTTCGCGCCATCCAATCTAATTCAGCTTCCGTATCGCTATCCGCAATCCCCACGAGTAAATTTAGCCCTTGACCAATTTTGCCAACGACTTCACCATTAACGGTTACTTGAGAGGATTTAACTCGCTGGATAATAACGCGCATTTACAATAAGTTTTGAGTGTTGAATTTTGAATTTTGATCCTTCACTTTGTTCGAGGGTATGGCGCGTGAATCTGTAGGGGCGGGTTTAGGGACTTTCTTGTCGCTATTGATGATAACGTTTCTACAAAACCCGCCCTGATTAAGTGTTGAGTTAACTCCCTTATCTCCCTCATTTTCCTGTTCCCTGTTCCCTGTTCCCTGTTCCCTCACTTAAGATAATAAGCTGCTGTTGTTGGAGCGATCGCACTCCATCTAATCCTAATTCTACCTCCCTTAAAATCTCTGCCACAGTGCGCTGTTGACTACTGTTCTCGTCACAAGCTTGCAGAAAAGCAAACTCGGCATCTGATAAATTGATAATCTGATAATCGTAGTTAAATAGACATTGACTGGGCCACCCTTCCATACAGGGATTGCGTTCTGGAATCGCTGCTAATAACTCCTGATCCTGTGACCAATCAACCTTTGGTAAAGGTGGACGCCCCAAGAAAAACTCATAATGAGACAGGTCTGGATCTAACAATTCAATTAAACGATACCGTTGGCGATCGCTCAACCCACTCGCCCGTTCCATTAACCCTGGATTTTTCCCCAATAGCCGATCCAATTGCCAATATCCAGGATTAGAAAAGCCGATAAATTCTAACCCCGACGCATCAATTAACTCAAATAGACTATCAATTGTGTAGTCAATCTCTTGAGGATGCACATACATATCCGCGAAATTCGCATCCCGTTGATTTTCCAATGACCAGCGTTCTTTTTCTCGCTTGACAATTCGGTTTTTTTCTGGTAAAGACTCAAACACCTGGCGTCCGACTTGCACACCATCGTGGTAATCCCCACGCTGATCCCCTTGCAAAAGTGCGATCGCCTGTTGCATTAGCCGCACTTCCCAGCGCCCCAATTCAGCATAGACAAAAATATGCATCAAGCCCCCTGGTGCTAACTTGGGTGCTAATGCCTGAATACCGCGAATCGGATCAGGCAAATGATGCAATACGCCCACACAGTTAATTAAATCAAACTCTCCGTCCAGTTCCTGGGCATCATAGAGACTCAAGTGATGAAACTCAACCCGATTCGCCCCAGAACGATGACAGCGTTCCTGCGCCACCTGCAACGCCCCAGCACTCAAATCGATACCCACTACCGAGGCGTGGGGATTCAGGTGAACCAAATATTCGGTACCTACCCCAGTACCACAACCAGCATCTAAAATCCGAATATCCTGCCTTGAGGGTTTTTGACCCGTGCAGAAACTATAGGCGGCTAACCAATTCCAGCGCCAATTATACCCAGGCGGCGGTTCATCCAACAGGGGTTCTGGGGGAAAGGGGTAAGCGTCATACAATTGGGCTACAGCGGTGCTGGTATTGTCATTCGTCATTCGTCATTTGTCCTTTGTCATTTGTCATTTGTCATTTGTTATTCGTCCTTTGCTTCCCCATCTCCCTCAGCTTCCCCAGCTTCCCCAGCTCCCCCAGCTCCTTCACCCCTCGGAACCCGAACTAATGTAACAAAACTTATGCTTTTTCTCAGTGAGTGAGATTAATCCACTATGATGACTCTGTTATGACACTGTAAAATTTTGGCATGTATTCTATACACTTCTTAATAAAGCCGTTAAGCAGATCAGAAACGTTTTAATCTAGATTCTGACCAGGTTTAGCGAGGTCACTGGTTGATTTAGGGCAAGGTAACACAGGATATCCCATTCCCTGAACAAGTAGGTCTGGGAGAAAACCTTAATGTACTGAGCCTAAGAATGTAAACGAAAGTGATCGAGATGAATCCCCTGGTCAGGCTTAACACAGTCAGTAGCAATTGTCGATGGGAGCGTTTGAAAATCAATGAGTGTTAAGGCAAGTGGTGGAAGCTCAGTTGCACGTCCGCAACTGTATCAAACTGTACCGATTAGCAACATTATCCAAGCCGAACAGCAAGATCGGTTCTTGGGTAAAGGAGAGCTGGTTGAGCTGTCCGAATATTTCCAATCCGGTACAAGACGCATAGATATTGCCAATCTGATTACTCAAAACTCAGACTTGATCGTATCTCGTGCCGCTAACCGGATTTTTGTCGGCGGTTCTCCGATGGCGTATTTAGAAAAGCCCCAGGAAGAACCTGCACCAGAAATGGCAATGGCAACCAGTGGGGCGGGTACAGGTGATGTCAGACGCACGATGGCGCTGGGAACCGCAACGTATGTGGAAAGTGGCGGGGGTTTCTTTGAAGGATTCCGAAACATCTTTAGCGCCTCAACTGGCGGTCCAGCCCCAGCGGGATTCCGACCCATAAATGTCGCCCGTTATGGTCCAAGCAATATGCAGAAATCCCTGCGGGACTTGTCTTGGATGCTGCGCTATGTCACTTATGCGATTGTCGCTGGTGATCCGAATATTATTACCGTCAACGTTCGCGGATTACGGGAAATTATCGAAAATGCCTGCTCTGGAGATGCCACATTACTGGCACTGCAAGAAATGCGGGCAGCCTCTTTGGGGTACTTTAAGCGCGATGCTGAAGCCGCCCAACTGGTGGGTGAGTACTTTGAGATTCTGATTAACGAATTCAAAGCCCCAAATCCAGCCGATAAAGTCCGACAGCGTCCTTCGCCGGATCAGCAAGGGTTACAACTGCCTCAAAGTTACTTCAATGCAGCCGAACGGCGTCCGAAGTTCGTAATGAAGCCGGGACTATCGGCGTTAGAAAAGAACCAAGTCGTTAAAGCCGCCTATCGGCAGATCTTTGAGCGTGACATTAGCCGCGCCTACAGCCAATCCATTTCCTACCTGGAATCTCAGGTGAAAAACGGCGATATATCCATGAAGGAGTTTGTGCGTCGCCTGGGTAAATCGCCCCTATACCGTAAGCAATTTTACGAACCCTTTATAAACAGTCGTGCTTTAGAACTGGCATTCCGTCATTTCCTGGGTCGGGGTCCGTCCTCTCGCGAAGAAGTTCAGACCTACTTCTCGATTGTGTCCGATGGCGGTTTACCTGCGCTGGTAGACGCCTTGGTGTATTCTCAGGAATACTCCGATTACTTTGGTGAAGAAACCGTTCCCTACCTGCGGGGATTGGGTCAGGAGGCTCAGGAATGCCGCAACTGGGGGATGCAGCAAGATTTGCTCAAATACAGCGCCCCCTTCCGCAAGGTACCGCAATTTATCACCACCTTTGCCAAGTACGAGCAGCCGTTACCGGATCAACATCCCTACGGTGCAGGTAATGATCCCTTAGAGATTCAGTTTGGGGCAATTTTCCCCAAAGAAACGCGCAATCCCAACACGCAACCGGCTGGGTTTGGCAAGGATACTAAGCGCATCCTGATCCATCGCGGACCGGGGATTAATAACCAAAACAGCAATCCTCAGGCAAGGGGTGAGTTTCCCGGTTCTCTGGGGGCGAAAGTCTTCCGCTTAGACCAGATTCCTAGCACTAAGGCAGCTAGTGTCACATTTGCCGAAAGCTCGACCCAAAAGGTGATTAGTGCCTGCTATCGCCAAGTCTTTGGACGGGAGGTTTATGACGGTCAACGCCAGAAAGTGGCGGAGATTAAGCTGGAAAATGGCGAGATTACGGTTCGGGAGTTTATCCGCATCTTGGCGAAGTCCGATGTCTTCCGCAAGATGTACTGGACATCCCTGTATGTGATGAAGGCTGTGGAATATATCCACCGTCGTCTGCTGGGACGTCCCACCTACGGGCGCGGGGAAACGAACAAATACTTTGATATTTGTGCCAAAAAAGGCTTCTACGCCCTAGTGGATAGGCTGATTGACAGCAAAGAATACGAGGAAGCCTTTGGCGAAGATACAGTTCCCTACGAGCGCTATCTGACACCGGGGGGTCTACAATTGCGATCGGCTCGACCGGGTGCGCTGCGTGAGGATGTGGGGACTAAGCCAGAAGTACCAGCGACTCCGACGTATGTGGAAATGGCAGAGGTGCCAGAAACGCGGACTGAGCCAGATGTTAAATTCCGGATTAATCAGGGCGTTAACACTAAGCGCCAGCAGACCAAGATCTTTAAGCTGACGGATCTCAACGATAAGCCAGCGGTGAAGGTTCTGATTCGTGCCGCGTATCGCCAGATCTTTGAGCGCGATGTTGAACCGTATGTGGTTAAAGGTCAGTTCTCTAGCTTGGAAAGCAAACTAGGGAATGGTGAGATTAACCTCAAGGAGTTTATTGAAGGGTTAGGATGCTCTGAACTCTACATCAAAGAGTTCTACACTCCCTACCCCAACACCCAGGTGATTGAATTTGGCACCAAGCATTTCTTGGGTCGAGCACCGGAAAATCAAAAGGAAATCCAGAAGTACAACCAGATTCTGGCATCCCAGGGTATCCGAGGCTTTATCAGCGCCATGGTTAACAGCATGGAGTATGTTCAAGTCTTTGGTGAAGATACGGTTCCCTATCGTCGCTTCCCCACTTTACCAGCGGCGAACTTCCCCAATACCGAGAAACTCTATAACAAGCTAACCAAGCAGAATGATCAACTGGTGGTTCCTAGCTTTGAGCCAGTCAGTTCGCGAGTGGATGGGGCAAAACTTCCCTTAACGGGTAAAGCGATCGCGGATATGGCGGCGACTAAGCCTGATTTTGTCGAACTCAGTCGTTCTGTACCCAAGGACAATAATCCAACGGTTCAACCCACCATCGGAATTGCCAATCGTAAACCGGCACGGATTTTTCGCCTAAACCCCGGAAACCCGGACGAAACGGCTCAGGTTATCGAGGCTATTTACGCTCAGGTGATGGATATCTGGACGGGTGAAATTCCCCCATCCTATCGACAGCCTGACTTAGAGCGTCAACTGAGCCAAGGTGACATCTCGGTGCGCGACTTTGTTAAGGGGTTGGCATGTAGTGAAAGCTATCGCCAGCGCTTCTACTCGCCCTATCCTAGTGCCAAAGTCATCGAGTTCTTGTTCCGTCATCTGTTGGGACGCACTCCTGCGACTCAAACGGAGATTCAGGACTACACCAAACTCATGGCTGAACAAGGACTGAATGCGGTTGTGGTTGCGATTGTAGATAGTTCAGAGTATGCTCGTTTCTTCGGGAACTATGTGGTTCCTTATCCTCGCGTTCCCTCATTGCCAGCAGGCAATTACTTGGGCAGTATCAAAGCTATCTCTGATTAGGGATTAGGGTAATGTTCCAGGCGTGCCATGGCACGTCTCTGAGCAAGATAGGGTGTAGAGACGTAGGATGCTACGTCTCTACAATCAGCGTTCCCTACCCCTAAATCTGAGGACAAATGTTACAAAATGTTGCGAACATAGGAAAAATGTGAACAATCTATCGCAAAATATTTGCGGAAGAGAGCTGTCTCACTGACCTAATGTATCGCTAGCTACTCTCACCAACCTTGAGTCGATTAAGTCGTTTCAAGATCGGGCAGAGTCAGCCATTAAGCTAGAAAGTCTAGCCCATTGGGAAGCGTTTCAGCGTTTCAACAGTTACAATAAGCCAGTTTAAGTACACACACCTGGTTACATTCTTGGAGGAGGAATCCTGTAAATGAGTATAGTCACGAAATCAATCGTGAATGCCGATGCCGAGGCTCGTTACCTAAGCCCTGGTGAATTAGACCGGATCAAGTCGTTTGTGACCTCTGGTGATCGTCGCCTACGGGTTGCTCAAACGTTGACAGACTCTCGTGAGCGCATCGTTAAGCAAGCTGGAGACCAGTTATTCCAGAAGCGTCCTGATGTTGTTTCTCCCGGTGGTAATGCCTACGGTGAAGAAATGACAGCAACTTGTCTGCGTGACTTGGACTACTATCTGCGCCTAATCACTTATGGTGTTGTCGCTGGCGATGTTACCCCAATTGAAGAAATTGGCTTAGTCGGCGTGCGGGAAATGTACAAGTCTTTAGGAACTCCCGTTGACGCTGTTGTCGAAGGCGTTCGTGCCATGAAAACCGCTGCTACCGGTATGATGACTGGGGAAGATGCGGCTGAAGCTGGCTCCTACTTCGACTATGTAATCGGAGCAATGCAGTAGACCCTATCCTACAGGGAAAGACGTAGCATGACGCTTCCACACCTGGACGTTGCACGTCTGTCTTAAGGATTCGAGAGACTAGGTGAAATAAGGAAAATAGAATCGATGCAAGACGCAATTACCTCTGTTATTAACTCTTCCGACGTTCAAGGAAAATACCTGGACGCCTCTGCGATGGACAAGCTCAAGGGCTATTTCGCCACGGGTGAATTGCGGGTGCGTGCGGCAACCACAATCAGTGCTAACGCAGCAACTATCGTTAAAGAAGCTGTTGCCAAGTCTTTGCTCTACTCGGATATCACTCGTCCGGGTGGCAACATGTACACCACTCGCCGCTACGCTGCTTGTATCCGCGACTTGGACTACTATCTGCGCTACTCCACCTATGCCATGTTGGCGGGTGACACCTCCATCCTGGATGAGCGTGTACTGAATGGACTCAAGGAAACCTATAATTCTCTAGGTGTTCCCATTAGTGCAACCGTACAAGCCATCCAAGCCATGAAAGAAGTTACCGCCAGTTTGGTTGGTGCTGATGCTGGCAAGGAAATGGGTGTTTACTTCGACTACATTTGCTCGGGTTTGAGCTAGAAAATTCTGGAACGTTCCCTTGTGAACCTGTAGTCGGTCATTTTTTCAAGGTTTGGGAAATCAATTGTGAGTGCTAGCTTGTTAAAGGCACGTCTGACTTTTTAGTTAAGCAGATGAGTTTTGACAATCTAGTATTGACAGTTGAGTCCCAAACCTGATTGCAATATAAAGTTTTTGAGTTTTAATTAGGAGAACTTCAATCATGCGAATGTTTCAGGTGACGGCTTGCGTCCCCAGCCAAACTAGAACCCGAACTCAACGGGAGTTGCAAAACACCTATTTCACTAAGTTAGTTCCCTACGACAACTGGTTCCGCGAACAACAGCGGATCATGAAAATGGGCGGCAAAATTATCAATGTGAAGCTAGCGACTGGCAAACAAGGTACAAATACTGGATTGCTTTAAAAAATAGCTTCTACGGCAAAGGTGGGGGGTCGCGATGACCCCTTTTTGATTGGAAAATTGTCAGAACGTATAGCGCTACACATTGAGGTTAGGACAAGATAACATACAGAATACAGAATTTATATTTAGGGCTTGCTGCATAAGTGTGTAAGGTAGACTAGATAGGGGTTTCAAGCCATTTTTTGACCCAACAAGTGCAAGGTTTTTACACTACCACTCTCTTGCATCCTGGAATTTTTGCCTACGTCAGCGCCGAATTTTCCCTCGACAGAGGGTTAAAACCATTGCCCATTGCCTATTCCCTATTGCCTCTCCCCACCACAAGACTTATTCAGCAGCCCCTATTTAGCTACTTAATTTTCTGTATCAGAGTCAATCCCTAGCTCCTTGAGTTTAGCGAGTAATTCCTCAACCCGTTGTTGTGCCAGTTCTCGTTGTTGTCGTTCTAACTCAACCTGTTGTTGTGCAGCTTCAGCCTGCTGTTGTGCAGCTTCAGCCTGCTGTTGGGCTAATTCTGCCCTCTCTGCTGGCGTTAATACTAACTGTCCCTCTGAACTGAAAAATCGCAGGGTTGATTGATGCACTCCTAAAAATAATTGTAACTGTTGACTCCATAACCAGCCTTGCTGATTTGATTCCAGTGGCTGATATTCACCTCGAACTAAGCAGAATCCTTGAAACTCTAAGGTGTCAGGGTGAAACCAAAAATATTCGGGTGTGCGAAAGGTATCCTGATACAGTGTTTTCTTATCCCCTCGATCCACCTTCGCTGTGCTATCCGAAAGCAGTTCAATGATCACATTGGGATATTTTCCTTGTTCTGCCCACAAAACCCAACTTTTTCGAGGTCGGTTTTCCACACCCAACACGACAAAAAAATCAGGTCCGCGAAAGTCTCTTGTGGTGATGTGGTCAGGACTAAAATAAATGGTAAGGTTCCCAGTGGCATAAAAGTCAGTACGTTCTCGCCACCACCATTTCAGGCAAGCCAAAAGTAGTTCAATTTGATCTCGATGCCGATCGCTTTCCAAGGGCGGTTCATCACTCCACAAATCCCATGGTGGAATAATAATCTCTTCGGGTTCAATTTGGGCAGTTTTTTCAGTTGTGGCGTCTGAACTCTGGCTAGGCGTCATAGGAACACTAAGGAAGGTAGTTACTTTTTAGTTTAGTCGCTGGTCGTCAGATCTCAGAAATCGTACTATTCTATACAGTCTAAGGGGATCTACCTGTTCGGTGAAACGGCTAACCTTGAATCCTGCGATCGCGATTCTCTGGCTGTTGGGTAATACTCTCAACTTTATGGTACAGGTGAGGATGATTCTGGCGCTGGTATGGCTGGTGGATTTATGAAGAGTTTGGGTTGTGGAGACGCGATCGCTATGTGTGAAAGAAACGTTTGTCACGGGGATGTAGAGGTGGACTGAGGAGGGTTATACCTATACATTAGTGAAAAATTTTAAATAAATGTTTTAATTTCGGTTTAAAATTAAAACAATCGAGTTATTCTTGTCCTAACTGTGATATCCAGGAGTTCTTTGTGGTTAGCGGATTTAACCGACCGGAAACCATAGCCTTGACGGGTTGTTATTCGGGAAGTTGGTCCAGTTGGTGATGTAATTACTGAGCTATACCGGGAAGCTGAAAAGAATCAAGTTTTAGACTTTGACAAGCGGACTCGTCTAGGAGCTATAAATCCAGTTGACAAGTTAGTGACGAATTAGATATCCCATGGAGTTAGCGGTATGTCTTCCCAAACTGCGGTCACAACTTCATATTTGCAAGTTATGGAAGCAACAGGCTTCTATCGGAATGGCATTCCAACATCTGGCGTTATTCCAGCGGCATCACTTCGTAGTAATCCTCAACAACTTGATAAACGGATTAAATACAGTGCAGTTATTAACCCTGAACAGTTAAATGCTACAGCAATTTTTGAGTTATGTGGATCGCCTTGCATCTATTTTACTCAACTGCGAGAATCAGATCCTGAGCCTCAAGAACTAGCTCGGTTGCATCAATTGTCTTGGAATCATGGTTTAGCTCCAATGTTGTGGGTTGTGACTCCAACTAAGGTTTTACTCTATAACTGCTATTCTCAACCGACAGAAAACGATAGAAATAATCCAGAGCGACATCTGATTGAGATTTTTCAGCAGACTGAAACTGGATTGAAGCAATTAAATCAGTATGCCAGCCGTATCCAAATTGAGTCAGGTGAATTTTGGCAATGGGAAAAAGCTAAGCAAATTGATCGCAAGCAAAGAGTTGATGCGGTTTTGGTTAAAGATTTAACCGATACGGAAGAGATTTTAGTCGAGGATAAAAGGTTAAACCGTTCGGTTGCTCAGAGTCTTTTGATTCAGTCTATCTTTGTCGCTTATCTTCAAGATAGAGAAATCCTTGATTCTCAGTTGTTACAGCGACAATTCGGATTCAATAGTTTTACAGAAATCCTAGAGAATAAGTCAGCCACTGAGCATTTATTTTCCTGGATACAAAGAACATTTAATGGAGACTTATTTAGCTTATCCAGCGAAGAGATAAATCGAGTGCAGCTAAAGCATTTAGAAGTGCTCAAAAACTTTATCGGTGGGCTGCAAGAATTGAAAACAGGTCAACTACGCCTTTGGCGAGCCTATAACTTTAAAGTAATTCCTGTTGAGTTAATTAGTGCGATTTACGAGAAGTTTATTTATGCAGAAGATACCAAGTCAGCTAAAGAGCATAGTACCCACTATACACCAATTAATTTAGTTGACATAGTTCTATCAGAAGTCTTTAAAGAACTTGATGGCAATGCCAAAGTTCTCGATCTTGCTTGTGGTTCAGGCGTGTTTTTAGTAGACGCTTTACGACGATTAGTGGTGAAGCGTTTGGCTAGTGGAGAGCAGAATTACCGTCAGCTAGTTCGTGACACTCTCTATCATCAAATTTATGGTGTAGATATAAAACAAAAAGCTATTCAAATTGCTGCGTTTAGTTTATATCTTACAGCTTTAGAGCTAGATTATGAATTAGAACGAAATCCTGGTATTTCAGAGGATTTACAATTTGAAAAAATTATTGGGAAAAATTTGTTTATTGGTGATGCTTTTGATGAAGGGGCAGAATTCAATAGAATAGAACCTTTTGCTCATAAGCAGTTTAGTGCAATTGTGGGCAATCCACCTTGGACAAAGTCGGGAGCAACTAAATCGGCATCAGCATACTGTAATCGTAAGCGTCCTGAAATGGGATACCCCGAAGGATATCCTACAGCTTACGGTACACCACCGGATCAAGCATTTTTGTGGCGTATAGGTGATTTTGCGAATACTCGTACTCAAATTGGTCTAATTTTACACGGTCAACGTTTTTTTAGTAATCATCCAGATGCTCAAGAAGCCAAGAAAAAAATTTTAACGAGATATAAACCAAAGGTAATTATTAACCTGCTGAAGCTATACAGAGATAACCTATTTCCCAAGTCTGAAGCGCCAGCTATAGTGTTGATTGCAGAATTAAATAAAACGAAACATAATAATTCGTTTTATTTTGTATGTCCAGAACGATCTGTAGACTTTAGACGCCATGGAATTATCGAAATGGGATCAGAAAATATAAAGAAATTATCAGCATATGATGTTGCACATGATGCTGATATGTTTAAGATTGCTACATGGGGATCTGCTAGAGATTTATCACTCATTCAACGTTTGCGGACATCCTATGAAAAGATTGAGCAAATAGCAGGTAGTCCGCCTAAGGCTGGACTGAAAGTTGGCAATAAAAGAAAAAAATCTCCATCCTATCTATATGGGAAAAAGATTCTTGCTTCCAGCCTGATGCAGAGATATAAAATTAATCCCAATGACTTGGAAGAGTTTGCTTATTCCAAATTAGAATCGCCGAGAAATTCCAATATTTATAGAAGTCCACTGATAGTTGTTTCAGAAAAAATCGAATCGAGTAATGTTATAGCTGCTTTTAGCTCTGAAGATATAGTTTATACGATGAGCTATTCTGGCATTCCAGTTAACTCAGAATTTACAGCCCATTATCTAAATGCTGTTCTTAATTCATCAGTAACAAGTTATTTTATATTTATGACGGCTTCTTCTTGGGGCGTAGAAAGAAAGAAAATTATGACACAGGATTTATCGCGTCTGCCTATTCCTAAAATTACCTCTAAAAATTCAACTTTAGTTAATCAGATCATTGATATAGAAGGAAAATTGTGCAAGTTACATGGCAGTTCTTCAGAGGTTAATTTAAAACTCACTTTAGATCAATTAGTGTTTCAGCTTTATGAATTGGATGAAACCGAACGAATTCTAGTTGAAGATACAAATAAAATAACTATCGACTTCTATATGAATAGGGAGCAGTCTCTAGCATTGATACGAACTCAATATGATGAGTTAACCCGGTATGCCACACAGTTAATCGGAGTCATTCAACCATTTCTACAAACACTAAATGAAAGGCAAATAGTTGCTGAGGTTATTGATGTTGGTAAAGCACCATTACAGGTGGTCAAGTTCAGTATAGTTCCTGTCTCTAATCAGCCACCTATTGTACAAACTATTTCAGGACATAAATTAGAAGCAGTTCTTAAGAGAATTGCTGAACAATTACCGCAGCAAATCGCTGACCGCATTTATACTCGTCGAAACTTGCGAATTTATGTAGGAAAAGATATCTACATCGTCAAACCAGCTAAACGTATTTATTGGACTCGTTCTGCTGGTTTAAATGATGCAGATACTATACTGTCTGAGTATTTAAGAACAAGTCATGCTCCCATTGGATGAACCGAGTGCAGTTGGACAAGCGACCATAAACATATCTGTAGATATTATTGCCACAATTTTAAATATCACTGTGGTTGCTTGGTCAAAGGTCATAACTATTGATGAGGTTATTCCAACAATGCTCGAACCCAAAATCGCTGGCTATTTACGGAGAGCGATGACATCCGAAAAGAACTCTCGTCCGGGGTTAAAAAGCCAGCTCCGAATTGAACCAGAAGTTGGCACTTTGTCTTCACCAGATTCAGTTGAACCAGAAGGCAGAATTGATATAAAAATTATCTATAGCTTTGATGAAGCAGAATACTTCGGTATGGAGTGTAAACGAGTGAGTAGCAGGACAACAGGTAAAGACAGAGAGTTAGCCAAAAAATATATTACAGAAGGCATTGTGCGTTTTGTTAACGGTATTTACTGTCCTCGTCATGGATGTGCTGCTATGTTAGGTTTTGTGATTGATGGTAACACCAAGGGTTGTATTGATCGAATTGGTGACCGACTAGAACAAACAAAACAAGAAACTTGTATCGAGGAAAGTTTGATGTCAGAGAATAGCTTTGGCGAATATTCCAACCTTTATCGCACTCGTCATCGTCAAAACAAACAGAACTCTTCGATAAACCTGCTTCATTTATTTCTCTCCTGGCAGTAGAAATGTTGCACTCAGCCATAGATAACCGAGGAATCCTTGTTCACCCGATTTAACCCTGAATTCACAAAAAAGCCAATATCTAGAGGCGTTACTCTGGCTAGAAGCAGTAGGATTAATCCATCGATACACGATCGCGATAACAATATAGGTTTGAGCATTTTGGTGATCTGAGGCAAATCGACGAAGACAGCGCAACTACGAACACGAAGGATTAGGGACTTGCGGCTTAATAATATACCAATCAAGCTTAGCTGAGTTGATGAAGACAGCTTTCCTCACTGGTACTTTATTTTTACGCAGCTCCCTTACTGGATGGTAGCCTCCGGTTGCGTTACCCTAATTGAGAGTAATCATTTGACGATTAGTGACTCTACGTAACCTGATTTCATGGATTCATCCTTCGGCTAAGGACTGGGGAATCGATGCCCGTCTATTGCGCTGGTTAACCTTTCTGTGGCTATTGGTGGGTTTAGCGGTGCTGTTCTCGGCATCCTATCCCAGTGCCGATGCTGAGTTTGGTGACGGTTTATATTACTTTAAGCGACAGCTCATCTGGATTACCCTGGGCATGATCGCCTTTAACTTTTTTGTGCGATCGCCTTTACGGTATATCCTCAAAATTGCCCATTGGATAATGCTGGTGTTATTGGGGTTGATCTTGATCATCCTAATTCCCGGTGTGGGGACGACGGTGAATGGCGCAACCCGTTGGCTATCCCTGGGTCCTGTTCCCCTACAACCCTCGGAATTAATTAAACCGTTTCTGATCCTTCAGAGTGCTTGCATCTTTGGGCAATGGCAACAGATTTCCGTGCGAGTACGCCTGTTCTGGCTAGGGATGTTTGCCCTAGTGCTGTTGGGAATTTTGCTCCAACCCAATCTGAGTACAACGGCGCTATGTGGGATGACGCTGTGGCTCATTGCACTGGCGGCGGGGTTGCCCTTTTCCTACTTAGGAGGAACCGCCTTGGGAGGCGTGTTACTGGCAACGATTAGTATCAGCATCAAAGAGTATCAGCGGCGTCGGGTGATGTCATTTCTTAATCCCTGGGCTGATCCGATGAATGACGGCTATCAATTGATTCAAAGCCTGCTGGCGGTGGGTTCGGGAGGGACATGGGGTTCAGGGTTTGGTCTATCCCAACAAAAGTTGTTTTATTTACCGATTCAGTATACCGACTTTATTTTTGCCGTATTTGCTGAAGAATTTGGCTTTGTCGGCAGTACGTTGTTGCTGCTGCTGATCGTAGCTTATGCTACCTTGGCAACAATTGTGGCATTGAAAACCCGTCATCCTGTGCATCGGTTAGTCGCGATCGGAGCGATGATTGTAATTGTCGGTCAGTCGCTGTTGAATATTGGTGTCGCCACAGGGGTTCTCCCGACTACGGGTTTACCCTTCCCATTTTTTAGTTATGGGGGAAGTTCCATGATTGCCAATTTGTGTTCGGCTGGATTGTTGATTCGGGTAGCCAGAGAAAGTAGTGAGGCTCAAGTCGTTTCTTTACAAGCCCGTCGCCAATCACCACCTCAGCGGCGTAGGCGACAGAGAACGCAGTTACAGAGGATGAGAGATTAGCGGTTAGCAGGGGAAGCGGGGGAAGCGAGGGGAGCAGGGGAAGCGGGGGGAGCAGGGGAAGCGGGGGAAGCGGGGGAAGCAGGGGGAGCAGGGGAAGCGGGGGAAGCAGGGGAGAGTAAATGAAATTGGAGCTTATCCGAGCAGTCTTGGGGCGGGTTTAGTCACATCTATAGCAGTATCCTCTCGCGTAGTTACAGTACAAATGTTCTAAAGGACTCCTGATAAAGCCTCCATTTCTAATGTGTAAATACGCCAGCGCGTAGCGCTATAGGTGAGGCAAGAAATAATTAGTCGTGAAACCCGCCCCTACACAACACTTACCTTAACTCTTCCAAAATTGGCACAGTCTGATTGGAAGCAGGAGGGGGTAGGGTTTGAGGATTAGTGGCTGGATTGTCTAGGGTTGGTACAGTTACGGAGGGTGGAGTATTTTCCTCGCTTGGCTTTGTGAAAATAAACTCCCGCTCAGTTTCTGCGGGTGCAGGTTCTCGTACTGCTGGCGTTACCGGGTTTGGAGGACTCACGGCTGGTGTTGCTGGAACCGTTGTATCGCTTGTTAGATAGATATGACCTAATGCTCGACCTTGATAAGCACGTCGCGTGAACCGCCAACCGGGATCAAGTTCAATTTTGAGGAAATTGCCATTACTCAATCCTCGAGTTCTGCCAATTTCTACCTTGGGAGCTTGACGATTCATCCGATTTGTACCAATGAGAACTAACTCGCCGTCACGCTCGACAAGTCTGAGCAAATAGTCTAATCCTAAATCTTGACCCTCCATGCGAATCGAATAACCATTACTATCAGTGCTACGTCCGCAAATGCCTGTAAAGTCAAAATTGAGCAGTAACGGGTCAACGATCGCGGGATTACTTCCCACCTCCTGCCAGCAAGCGCGTTGGGTTGAGCGCTGTTCGATAATCAGTAATTGATACTTGTTATCCCCGAAAGGAGCAGCAACGGCAATAAAATTATCAGAATTGACTTCTTGACTATCAAATGTGCCTGCCTTTAGGGAACTTGAAGATCCGACGGTGAGTAGAAATGCCGTCGTTAGAACTCCAACGTTGAGCCATCGTAAACGTTTCATAATTAGTGTGGTTGTCGAAAATTTCTACATTCAAAAATAGACGTAGTGAGCGCTGCAAAGATTCCTAATCTAGTATTTGACATCCTCCCCCTGCTCCCCCTACTCTCCAACTTCCCCGGCTCTAACGACTCCCCTGATCGGGTGAATTGGCATTTACTGGCACAGGGTTAACGGCAAAGGTTAAGACTGTCTCATCTACCCCTTTAAGTTTAAGAGAACGATACTTAGCGATCGCGTCATCGTCTAACCAATCGGCAACTGACGCCGAAACCAGGATTGAATTCGGTTCAGCGGCTTCTTGCAGTCGGGCGGCGATATTCACCGAAGGACCGATCGCGGTATAGTCGGTTCGTTCATTTCCGCCAAACATGCCCACTACCGCCGTTCCTTGATGAATCCCACAGCGGAATCGTACAGGCGGGGGTCCTCCATTACCCACCAATCCCCTCGCTTGCCACTGTTGATTCAGCTCATCGAGCGATCGCAACATTTGTCGTGCCGAGGCAATTGCCCGTCGAGCTTGTTCGTGAGGACTTAATTCTTCAGGAGCGCCGAAAATCGCTAAAATACCATCCCCCATAAACTTATCCACTGTACCCCCATTATCAAACACCGCACGGGTCATGGCTGCCAGATACTCATTCAGCAACTCGGCAATTCGACGCGATCGCAAGGTATTCGACAACTCGGTAAATCCAACAATATCACTGAACAACGAGGTAACCAAGCGAGGTTCTGGATGTAAATCCAGTGCCAATTCTCCCCGTGCTGCTTTCTGAACCATAGCTGGGGGTAAAAAGCGCTTCAGTACCGACTCAGTTAGATATCGATTTAACTCAACCACGCGCTGCTCTTGTTCTTTAAGCGCTAACAAATTCCGGACTTCTGCCAACAATTCCCGGTCATTAAACGGTTTCGACAGATAGGCATCTGCCCCCTTTTCTGTTCCCTCAATCCGGCTGGCTTCATCCGCTTTTGCCGTGAGCAATATAATCGGTATTCCCTTAAAGTCCTGGGAACCCCGAATAGTATGAATCATATCCAGTCCTGACATCACAGGCATCATCAAATCAGTCACGATAAGCTGAGGATGGCACTTCTGCGTCATTTGCCATCCCTCTTCCCCATTCCGTGCTGTCCATACCTGATACCCCGATTGCTTTAAAATACTGCCCACATAAGCCCGTAAATCGGAATTATCATCAACGACCAAAATTCGCGCTACTTTCGCCGCCAAAGGTGTATGTGGATCAACAATCAAATAAGCATCTCCCGGCTCTTGAGGTTCGGCTTCGGGTTGCTCTTGGAGTTCCCCGACGGAATTCAACTCCAAGTCCGCCAGTTCCACCAATGCCCGACTGGACTGGATTTCTGTGGCAACATCTACAATCTGCTCGACGGGGAGGTGAGCTTTTCCTTGTTGTAAATGAATCGTGAATGTTGTTCCTTTTCCCTGTTCCGAGGATACGTCAATTTCTCCCCCATGGAGTTCTACTAATTCTTTCACCAACGCTAATCCTAAACCACTGCCTTCATAACTGCGGTTGACTGAGCCTTCTGCTTGTCGGAACCGTTCAAATAAATGAGGAAGTTGTTCTTTACTAATACCAATACCCGTATCGGAAATTTTTAGACAAACTTTATTGTCCGTCGATTTAACGGTAATGGTAATACTTCCCCCAGCATTGGTAAACTTCATCGCATTTGACAGGAGATTATATAATACCTTGTCAAATTTTTCTATATCTAAATAAATCTCAGGACAAGGGATGACCTGGCTCAAGAGATTAATATTTTTTTTCTCGCAGTAGGGTTTAAATGTTTCAACAATTTGATGAATAAATTCAATTAAATTACAGGGACGGAAACTCGGTTGCATCCGTCCTGCATCGAGTCGCTGTAAATCCAATAGCTGATTGACTAATCGCAACAAGCGGCGCGAATTCCGCAGTGCGATTGAACTTTGTTCATACGGTAATCCCTGATGTTGATTAATTGCCGATTCTAGTGGTCCAATCATCAGGGTTAGGGGCGTGCGGAATTCGTGGGAAACATTTTGGAAAAATTCCGTTTTCTGCCGATCTAATTCCATTAACCGCTCGGCTTGCTGTCGCGTTTTTTGATAAAGTCGCGATTGCTGAACCGCAATTGCCGCTTGGGATGCCACCGCTTGGGTAAGTTCAATTTCGGATTGCAACCAGTGGCGTGGGGTGTCGGTTTGTCGCAGGCTAATGCTACCAATAATTTTGCCATCAACTAATAAAGGCACCACCAAAAGGGCGCGGGCATTTTGGCGCAGGGGTAGGTCAGACCCATTCATTTGGGGATTGGCTGCCAAATCATCAAGCACCACTGGGGCTTGGGTATCAATAAGCTGCCGTAATACGGGATTGCCGACAATCGGAACAGCTGACAGAGGAAGTTGAGTGGAGGAAACAGATTCAATGGAGGAAGTAGGGGAATGAGTCAGAGTGACTTGATTATTCTCTGGAGATTGATCATGATGATTAACCGACGTTCCCACTACTTTTGTCGATTTCCCATCATACAAGCCCACACATTGAACAAACTCATCGTCTTCACTCCACAAAGACAGAACACAACCATCAACGTTGAGAGCAACGCCTAATTGTTGAGTAATCGCGGTAAAAATTTCTTGGGGATCAAGACTAGAACGAATAGCGCGAGTAATTGTGTTGATTAAAGTTTGCTGCGTCGCTAAGGCGTGTAGCTGTTCATACGCCCGTGCCTGGGAAATTGCCATGGCAGCTTGGTCTGCCACCATCACGACGAGTTGAATTTCGTCATCTTGCCAGCTATAGGGTTCTACACACTGGTGTAATGCCATGACAGCCACCAATTCCTGTTGACTAATCAGGGGGACGACTAAGCTAGAGCGAATATTCGCCTGTTGATACGCCTGTAGCCGAGCTTCGCCTTCAGGACTATCCTGATTAAATCGTTCATCTGTCAATACATCGTGAATAACGGTAACTTCATGGGTTTGCCAAACTGTCTGAGTTAAAAGCGGCGGTAGCGATGAGGTCGCGTTTGTATCTTCACCCGTGGTTTGTATGGTACAGGAGTTGGGTTGCGGCTGTGCTAAGTCGAATGGTGAATGGTTCGGTGATAAGGGTTGCCTACCATTGTCTCTAAACCTTGAAGTTTCGCCACCTGAGTCGCTCAGTTGCCGTTGATAGACAAACCATTCATCGACCAACTGCTCTTGCTGGAAGGGACGAAGAATGCATACATCGACTTCTAGCAAGTGACCCACCGTTTCAACAATCCGCTGGAGAACGTCTTTAAGCGGGGAACTACCACTTTTGTCATACTGAGCATTGCGAATGGTATTGGTTACGGTATTCAGCAGGGTTTCCCGACGCAACGCCCGACAGAGTTCACTGGTGCGGGACTTAAGGACATTATGAGTGTCCATGGCTTGCCGCACGACTGACTTGAGTTCCTCGGCATTCCAGGGCTTGGTGACGTATTTAAATACTTTACCCGCATTGATGGCTTCAACCAGGTCTTCAACATCGGTGTACCCTGTCAAGATAATCCGGATAATATCAGGGTATTGAGCAGCGGTGATACTGAGAAACTCCGTACCACTCATTAGTGGCATACGCTGGTCGGAGATAATGACAGCCACATCTCCTTCAGCTTCCAAAATTTCTAGGGCGGCAGGACCATTGTCCGCCCGCAAGACTTTATAGTCGCGATGGAATGTTCGATATAGCAAGTCCAGGTTGTCGGGTTCGTCATCAACAACCAGAAGTTTAGGCTTTCGTGTGGATTGAGATCTCATGCACCGCTCTCCTGCTGCCAGAGCTTTTGCGAATAAAAACAGTTTGCACGCACGTTAGAGATTTTTACGGCTGGCAATGACTGGCTCGATGAGAACTCTCTGACTCCAGGGATGTGTAGTTCGATTATCACGACGGGCTAAAGGAAGCATATTACTTGTCCTACGGCAATTTGGCTATTGTGACGGTAGTTAGTGGTACACCCCAATTGATTTTAATTTTTGTTTTCCAGTATGGTTGTATTCTGCCTCAAGTTGCCGAATAGTCATGTTTGGTCTGAGCGTCTTGGTTTTTGGTTTACCATAAGAGTCATGCGATCGCGCCTAACTCCTCTATTTTGGGCGAATCATGAAAATTTAGGGGGTCGAGCATACCTTGAGGACGCAAAGCGCTGCGCCTTGATCGGCTTTATGATGGTGTCATGCCCCTGGGAAAGCGCTGTGGGAAGAAGTGATTCGTCAATGCTCTACTTGTACAATACTATCGTTCTAGAAACGAAAGACGATGATTTCTGGTTAAGTGTTAATCCCAAGGGAGTGGTGATGGCGCTCTTTATATTTTTGCGATGGTGAACCCCTGCTTTTCTTTTGTGACGTCCCACAAAGTTGCTTCTGAAGCTCAGCAAACGCTGGCTGTGGATGCTTCCCGCTTAATGATCCGGAGAGCAAAAGACCCAGATCTAATGGCGCTCTCGGAAATTCTAGCGGATAGCTTTCACTCGCAACGGGGACTCTGGCGTTTGGTTTATCCAATTTGGCGATTAGGAATTTATGAAGATCTGCGGAATCGACTGCGTGCCAATTCTCCCCATTATGCCTGTTTTGTTGCTCTCAACCCTGATGTTTCTGGCGATAGTACTGACGGGCTACTCGTCGGCACTGTCGAAATTGCCCTCCGTTCTCCCCCATCCTGGCAACCTCAAGGTCACCACTACCCTTACATTTCTAATTTAGCGGTCAGAAGGTGTTGTCGGCGACGGGGTGTGGCTGGACAATTACTGCTAGCTTGCGAGCGTCAATCCTTAGCATGGGGCTTTCCCAATCTTTACCTTCATGTCCTAGATAGTAACGATCAAGCGCGGCAACTTTACCTGAAAATGGGCTATCAACTGCATCATCTAGAGCCGAGTTACAGTCTCTGGCGACGCCATCCTCAACGTTTGTTATTACGCAAGCGTTTAAATACGGGAACACCTGGATAACCACCCTAAGACGATTTTTTTCCTCACGACGGTAAGTGACACAGTTGGGGAAATAATCTCCACTTTGCCGCCTTTGGGAATCGAGTGTCTCGATCCAGCTTTACCATTTCTTTAAAAAACGTTCCCGCTTCTTCACAGAATCTTCATAAAATTTCTTAACAAAGAGGCGTATGTTGTCCCAATTCAGGCATCTGTAGGGAATTGACCTAACCTATACCTGTAACCGTATGCCATAAAATAGAGTTATAAATTTGTCGAGAAGCAACAAATGACGCCGATCTGAGTTTGTTTGATAGGGTAATTCAACATAGATGATCACCAAAACTTCTCTTCTTGGTTATTATCAAAGACTGATAACCAAATAAATTGATTAGTTGTGCGTTCAACCTGGGTGCATCCCTGCTCCCTTGAAATTAAGCGATACGAGTTGAAATGGAGAGCGAAAATAACCAGCGTTGCCAAACAGCTCTTTACGAAGAAGAGGAGGTGCTGGCCCCCCCAATAGTTTCGCCAACGCTCAAGGCTCTAGTGGCATGAATAAACAAAGCCCAAATTCCCACGACTCACCGGAAGGAAAAATTCTTCAGCAGCTTCACGATCCACAGTTGCTGATCGTTAATCCTCGGCGTCGGAATGGCTTAATTCTCTTCAAGCGCTATCATGCTGAATTTGCCGGACCCGGTTCTGCGGTAGGCGGAGTATTCGATTTGGACTGTCAAAGGGTACTACCTGTGGGGAATATTTCTTTACTCTCTCCAGAATCGTCAGACGAACGAAAGCGGGCATATCTGATTCGACGACAGTGGGTGAGATTAACGATGCAAATTACTGATAACCCAGTTCCCGTGCAACGCGCCCAAAAGATGCTAGAGCAGTTTGAGGGCTTCTTTGACGGGGAAACAATTGCTAAATTACCGAATGAGGCTTTTTCTCTGTTGGTGGGAGTCTTGCCTCAAACGGTTATCAAAGTGCGTCGCACAGCCTAGAGTAGTGCTGCGGAAATACTTGAGCAGCTTCGTAGATACGATGAAGCAGGGGGAGCAGGGGAAGCAGGGGAAGCAGGGGGAGATATTAGCTGTTCAGTTATTTCTGCCGTCTTGCACTAGAGTAGTGTGGCAGAGGAGGGGAGATGAGGGAGATGAGGGAGATGAGGGAGATGGGGGAGATGAGGGAGAATTTCCACAGACGGGTTAGGATCAAGAAAAAATTGGAGCTTTAGCGGATTAAGCTGGATGTCTGAACCTTTGATTTGTGTCACCATCAAACTATTCGCTGCTTATCAAGACGCTTACGGCGTCCCTGAACTTCAACGGGAGTTCCCCGCCCAAACCCCTGTATCTGTCCTTCTGGATAGCTTAATTGCCGAACATCCTCAACTGAAACCCTGGCGGGATTTGACTCGTTTTGGTATCAACCTCCAGTTTGTTGAACCGGATACGATTTTGCAAGCAGGAGATGAGGTTGTCCTAATCCCCCCTGTCAGTGGCGGTTAATCCCTAGGAATTTCGGCGAAGAGATGGGCAACAGGTTAATTGATGGCTCCTTTTTCTGTAAAAATATAAAGAGAAATTATCAGAAAAACCTGCAAGTGAGTCGTTATGCCAGAAAAAAACCAATCTAATCCGGACGCTCAAGGGGCTAAATCTAAATCCTCTAAAGCCAAAAAAGAGAAACCGCCAGCACCTGAGGACAAACCGTTCCCGGAATTTATCGAACAAGAGTACCTACCCGCGTTAAAGACTGCCTTTAGCGAACAAGGTGTCGATGATGTAGAGGTGAATTTTGTCAAGGAAAAATATCCGATTCCCGGTTTAAGTACCCAGCCAGACTGCTGGCAAGTCATTGGTCGCTTCGCTAATGGTCAGCGTCAATTTAACGTATATTTCCCCGATGAGGATATAAAGGAGCAAAAAGCCTTCTCCTGTGCGCCCAAGGGAGCCAAACCCAGTACCCTTGAGTCATTCATGATTGACGAACGCAAGGTGTCTCTCGATCTGCTGGTGTTTTATACCATACAGCGATTGAACGCCCAGAAATGGTTGGCAAGAAATTAGTTAGGGGGAGCTGGGGGAGCTGGGGAAGCTGGGGAAGCTGGGGAAGCTGGGGGAGCTGGGGGAGCTGGGGGAGCTGTTCAGTTATTTACCTGCTCACTGCACTAGGCTTCTCTGGAGCGATCGCAAATATGAGTTATACTTAACTGAATGGGGTATGCTTTCGACAAACTACTATACAAGCTCAGAACTTTCAGCTACATTTTGTTCCAAAAACTGGAGTCCTGCTGTAACATAGTGCGATACTAGGGTGTACTGACTGCTTTCCTTGGAGATTAGCCAAAACGTTAGCTCATGGGTTTACCCTACTCCTGCTTCCTGGCGTTGTGGTAGCCGTACTTGCGAAAAACGGCTGTAGCTGGCTAATCTATTAGTGATCCTGACCTGTAGTGATCCGAACCTCTAGATTCCAGCAGCAAATTTCCCACCGAACCGCTGGCTTGAGTTAAGGGTTCTCACTCAAAGTACGCTTCTACCCCCTTACTTTTGCTATGCTGACTTCCATTACCCACGAACAAGAACTAAAACACGAAAGCCTGCGATTGCTGCGAGACTATCAGCAATCCAAATCCGCAGAGACTCGCAACCAGCTAGTGTATCTCAATATTGGGCTAGTTAGACGAGAAGCTCATTATTGGGTCAATCAATGCACCGAAAGCTATGAAGACTTGCTACAGGTTGGCTGTCTAGGTCTAATTCGAGCGATTGAGCGATTTGCTCCCAGCAAGGGTAATGCCTTTAGTTCCTTTGCTATTCCCTACATTCGTGGTGAAATTCAACACTATTTGCGCGATCGCGGCGGTTGTATTCGTATCCCCCGGCGCTGGTTAGCCCTACAACAGCAGTCTATCGCTATTATTCGCCAGTTACGAGAGGAACTCAATCGCCAACCCACCGATGCAGAAGTAGCGGAAGCTCTGGACATTCCTCTAGCTGAATGGCAAGAAATTAAGCTAGCGCATCAGAATCGAGAACCTCTGAGCCTAGATACGCCTGTTGGTGACGAAGAAGACGGCACAACCAGTTTGGGTGATATTGTCCCTGATCCGCAATATCGCAGTTTTCAACTGGCACAAGAAGACCAAATTCGCCTGCAACAAGCGCTGGTTCACTTAGAACAACGGACTCGCGAGGTTTTGGAATTTGTCTTTTTACATGACTTAACTCAGAAAGAAGTGGCAGAAGTGTTGAATATTAGTGTGGTAACCGTGTCTCGCCGCCTGAAAAAAGGACTCAACGCCATGAAAAATATTATGAATGGTGGGGAATAGTAAGGATCAAAGATGATGGCGCGATCGCTACTAACAGTTGTAGTCAAAGCCTCCCCAACCCTTTCACTATAATAGTAAGTAGAGAAAATAATTGAAATTTATTTCTAATTGGGGTGTTCTGTCTGGTGTCTTCTGTAAAACTATGGGGGGACTCGATCATGCATAAAAAATTATTAGTTGGGTTGATCACAGTATTAGCATTGTACATAGGAGGTTGTCAGGGGGACGATACTGAACAAATTGGCGAAGTGCCAGAGCCGACGACAGAGGAATCGCCAAGCGAGTCACCCGCTGCACCAGAGGTAGCGCCCTTTGCCAATCCTGATGTAGGCGCACAGCCAAGATTGCCAGCAGCAGCCGGGTTGATTGGAAGTCGGTCACCCCAGGAGCAAGTGAGAAAAGTAGAAAAAGGACGCAGCGATCCCTTTGCTACCCTGACCCTAAAACCGGAAGTAACCGTATCGCCTAATCCTCAAGCACAAGGAGGATCTAGACCTGTACCTGTTGTTCCGCGAGTCCCCTCGCCTCCAGTTCAGAGGGGGACGGGTAATGGTAGTCCAGGTAGTCCAGGCGGTGGCAATCAAAGCAGAGAAGCAGGTGGCACAGGTGGCACAGGAAGAACAGGTGGCAACGGTTCCAATGTAGTACCAGGAGCCGCAACCTCACCAGGGGGAACGAGTGCCAACGGTGGTAATGGTGGTAATGGTGGTAATGGTGGGCAACCAGGTAGTGCGACAGCCAGTGGCAGTCCGGTTCCGCAACCTCCTCCCTTGGTTCCCGAACTGCCAAAATTACCAGATCCTACACTAGCTAGGCAAGTGGAAGTTGAGGGCGTAGTCCAAGTTGGCAATGTGCCTCGAGCTATTGTCAAAGTTCCCAATGAACCAAGCCGCTACGTCCAAGAAGGACAAAGGATTTCCAACGGACAAGTTCTGGTTAAACGGATTGAAGTGAATCGCGGTCCGACACCAGTGGTTGTTCTGGAGCAATATGGTCAAGAAGTGGCTAGACAGGTTGGTGAAGGACCTGCGGGAACTCCAGCACAAGCCGAATCCTCTACCGCTTTGCCACCACCACCCGCGTGATCGTTGGTTAGGCTTACCTGCTAATGAGTGTATTTTGGGAGACGTGCCATGGCGCGTCTCTTTGTGATCTCACTGGGAGTAGTATTGGGTAAGAGAAAGTCAACGATTGAATTGAAACGTATAGCCTGTGACCAGCCAATCACTACGATACTATGTATCTGGTTCGAGATTACCTTTAGCCGTTTATCGAGAGGTGGCGGCTCATTTACGGCAAGTAGAAGGAGTAGACGTTGAGCTAATCCCCCAAATGTCCCAGACGTTTGATTACAATCAAAGTCAAGTAGAGGGGTTATGGATTCAACATGCTGATGATTCGGATGTGGTGAGTCAAGAACGAGTTAACCAAATTTTGACCCACTATAACCTACTCAAAACTTAATGAAGAATCGTTAACGATTATGGACTATTGGGAATTTCTACTCCAAAAAGAGGGCGATCGCACTTGGTTACCGATCAAATCCCCTAAGCTTGACTTGGATGTGGGTCGATACCGGGTAGTGGCTCATTCGAGTCGCGCCAATACCGATGTGGAAATTTGCGTGACGCATACCGATACGAATGAAACACCACCCAAGCGACGGTATCAAAAGCGATCGCGCCGTACTAACCCTGATGGGTTAATGGTGATTATTCCCTTTACCTATCTTAAGCCCGGTCTATGGGAGTTGCGCTGCTGTGGCGATATTATGTCCGATTTTCTGGGCAATTCCTGGCAGGAAACGGTACAGTTATCGGTTGTACCTAAGGTGAGTGAGGTTTTCAATAAGGTAGAAGGCTTCAGCGCGAAGGTAGAAGACTCTTTAGAGGCAGACTATAGAGGACATAAGGCAGAAAGCGCAGAGAAGGCACAAGGACATCAGATCACTCCGGAAACGGTCAATAATGACTCCGCGCATCCTGAGGAACGTCACTCCCCATTGATCACGTCCCTCCATAGCCCAGAGACAGAAGAGGTTCTTCCCACACAAGAGCAACCTGCGATCGCGGATGTGGATAATGATTCACTCGACTTATCTCACCCTGTCGCCCAATCCACCCCATCCCCCTCTCCATCTGAGTTACCTACTCTAACTGAGACAATCACATTACCCCAAACCCATACCCCTATAGCGGCGACAGACACCTCTCAAACGGATACAGAACACGCCGTTTCCCAGCCAACAAATGGCAAAATCGGCGATAGAGAGGAAACGACACCCTCAGAAACAAAAGCCACCTCTCCCTCACCGGAAGCATTACCTGAGTTGGAGAATCCTGAACCCGATATCCCGATTCCAACCTCTACCTCTTCCCAATCTCCTATCTCCAATCCCATCTTGGATCAATCCCTGCAAGTGCTAGAGCAAGTGTTGCAACAGGTACTCGATCCTGTAATCAAAGAATTTGAAGCGTCTGAGTCCTCAGAATTGCCTATTCCCATCTCCCCAGAATCCGAATTTTCCCCAGAGGAAGATACGTCATGGCAAGGATTAATCGTAACCCTAGAGGAGGAAGCTTTAGTCACGCAACGGGGAGAATCTCTGACTGTAGCCGGACAGGTGGATCAGTTAAAGGTGCATCCGCTAGACCCTAGGGAAACTGTCCTAAGTGAGACAAATCAGTTTCAGGGCATCCTACACTACGAATTACGTCATCCGCAAACCGGAGAGGTTGTCGTGGATGTCCGAACCCCCATAGCTGCACCCGCATTTCCTGTCACGTTTAGCCAGACTCTAGAGATTCCCTCAGACAGCAAAACCTGTTTATTACTAGGAAAACTTAACCTGTACGAATCAACGGGGACAGCATTAGCCAGTCAACCGTTTACAGTCACGGTAGATTTAGATGAATTGTTAGTTGCGGTTCAATCAGGAAATTGGACAAAATCGGAAGACACAACTCCTGGGGTTTCTACCCCACAACCCAAGTCACAGTCAATTTCTCTGAATCAGATATTTCTTGATTTGGTTGATAATCCGAACAGCCGTAAGCCTTTAATCTACCAACCCTCATCCCATCAACCGTTACCCCCACAGCTTTATCACCCCCAATCCCAGCCCGGATTAACCAAATCGCTGGATTTGCCTACCTTTTCTCAGCCCAAACCAACCCCAGGGAAAGCATCAGAATCCCTTGAGGAAATCCAGCCAGAAACAGAAACGCGATCGCAAGCTGTTGAACCCACCGATAAACCGACAACTGAAACAACACCTTCAGCACCCGACGCTACAACAGAAGACTTCGTAATAGACTCATCAGTCACCGAATCTCTGGTACAGGAAACAGGCGAGGGGGAAACCAACGAGACTATCTCTGTTCCTAATACGGCTGTCACTGAAGCCTCTGTGCAGGCGGAAAGCAGAACTGAGTCTACTGAACCCTCAAATGAAACGCCCCTCCTAGAGGACAATCTCGCCGCCTTAGCAGAAACATCTGAACAGGTTTCTACAGAGTCCACCGAGATATCCGATGTCTGGATCTCAACACCAGAGGCGGAACCCGAATCCTCCCAGGGAGAGGAGATAGCGAATCCAGACTTATCCGAGTGGAAAACAGCCGCCATGTCCAATGCTGCACCCCCGGAGCAAGATCCGATCGCGGTTGATCGCGCTTTCACTGAACTCAACCTGAATGAGCGATTCTGGGGGCGTTTAAATGCGTTAATGACGGATACGGATTTAGCCGAATGGCTGAAAGTGGAGTTACCCCCTAGGGAGGACTTGGTTGAGTTGGAAGGGGAACTATCCGAGCCAGAGGTTGATCCATTATTTGCTCAACCTGAAGAAATTCCACCATCCTCTGATGATGACGATCAAGAATTAAATGGCTTTGATGAATCGATGTGGGATGAAGACACCGAGGAGGTGGGGAGTCTAAATCATGAGGAGATCCCGAAACTTGAACCCCCTGTCCAACCCGATCATCCTCCCTTGAATCGTGAGGAATTGTTGGAGCGAGAAATTGTGGTTGAGGATGAACCCTCGATTACCGAATCTTCAGCGTCTCAGCCAGTTGGTTCAAGAACCGTTGAGACAGAAACAGGAGCGCGATCGCACCTGAGAACGTCTGACATGGCTCAACTCGACTTAGGGACGCCCTTACCCACACCACAACTATTCATCCCGACTCAGGAACTAGCGGCTGGGGAACCTGTGCTAGTAAAGATTAAATTGAATCCTCATTCGGCTCGCTTAGGCGTTAAATTATGGGTTCAAGATCGTCAAAGTCGCTCCCTACTTGATGGACCCCGTTGGTTAATGGATTTAAGCCCAAATAAATCGGGGGAATTAGAAGCATTAACCCAGTTAGTTGTACCTTTTGGTACAGTGGAAATTCGGTTTGAAGCCATTACTGTCGATTTAAACAGTGAACGGGAAAGTCATAAAGTTTCGGTTGATCGGGTTGTGATTCCACCGGATTTGTCAGATTTCTCTGAGGATGAGTTATGAATTTACCCATACAATCATCAGTTACTTGTAGGGGCGGGTTTAGGGATAAAATGAGGAAACCCACCTCAAACTAAACAACGCAACCCGCCCTAATCCTAACCGCGATCGCATCCTAAAGATATCCGCTTGACCTCACTCTGAATCGAGCGTGGGGGCTTTCATCCTTAAATCACTAATTAATCCATCGGTTGTTTTTCTGGCTGCTTATTCAGCAAGCCCTAGATACCCAATGAATACTAAAATATCGTTTTGGCTGATCCCGTCAGTCGCTTATCGACCCTTTTTTCAAGAGATGATAAATTCTCTATCTCAAGCCCATAATGCGCCCAGGTTTGAGCCTCACGTCACCATCTATTCTGGTAACTATACGGCTGATGAATCAATTGATGAATTAATCGAAACGGCTGTAAAAAATGTGACTGGATTTATGCTAGATATTGGTCAGGTTGGCTATAGCGATTTATATACCAAGACATTATTTGTGCAATTTTCCTCCTCGGCAATTCTGACGCAGATATCAGAAACATTGCGTCGTAACTCGGCTCACCCCTCGGCTTATGTTCTCAATCCCCATTTAAGTTTGCTTTACCAGCATCTTGATCAAGCCGTTCAAAAAAAATTAGCCACAGAGGTGGTTATTCCCTACAGTCAGGTTTTCTTTGATGAAGTCAGAGCCATTTCCACACCAGAACCGGTTCGGAGTCGGGACGATGTGGACAAATGGCAAACCCTTAGTGTCAGGAAATTAGCACCGTGAAGTTATCAGTGAGCAGTTATCAGTGAGCAGTTGGGCGTTTCGACAAATGACGAATGACCTAGCTTGCTTCTCGCGATAGCGAGTATGACGAATGACGAATGACATAAGACAAATGACGAATCCGGATGAAGCGATCGCACCTGCGAAACAAGAAGAGGAGAACTTGTTCGGTTAACGGACATGACTAGCGACAAGCATCAGCAGGACGAGACTATGGTTGTATCAGGGAATTCTAAACTATCCGAGAATCCCTCAGCAGGGATGGAGGATGTGCAATCTGACGCCGATACCTTTTTGAGTCAGGGAATCGCGTCGTTTCAGCAAGGGGACTATCGCCGTGCGATCGCGGCGTTGAATCAAGCCTTGCAGATTAATCCCGATTTGGCGCAGGCTTACCATTATCGGGGAATGAGTCACTATTGTCAGGGAGATGCTTTGGGGGCGATCAAGGATTTTGACGAAGTGCTGCGGATTAATCCCCAAAATGCCCAAGCTTATAGCGATCGCGGTTTGATTCTAGCTCAGCTTAATGATCGTTGGGGCGCGATGCAAGATTATAATCAAGCCTTGCAGATTGATCCCAATTATGCTAAAGGGTATCTGAATCGCAGTATGCTGCGGTTGGCATTAGAAGACTATGAGGGTGCGATCGCGGATTGTGATCAAGTGATTCGGATTAATCCGAACTTAGCGGAAGGGTATCTAAATCGAGGGATTGCTCGGTTTGAAGTAGAAGCTTATCAAGAGGCGATTGGAGATTGCGATCGCGCTTTAGCGATTAACCCGAATCTGGCGGCGGCTTATTTTAACCGGGGGATGAATCACATCGCCTTGGGAACGTATCAGGAAGCGATCGCGGATTTTGATCATGTCTTAGAATTGAATCCCAATGATGCTCAAGCGTATTTGAATCGCGGTTATGTGCGGTTGCAGTTAGGGGAAAATTGGGGAAGTATTGAAGATTTTGACCAAGCGATGCGCCTAGAACCCGTGGCGGCGAAGGCATTTTTTCAACAGATTGCTGATACATTGAATCAAGAACCCGACGCCGTTGAGGATGATGAATCGAAACTGATTCAAGGGTTAATGGTTCAAGGCAATTTACGCTATCAATTAGGCGATTATCAAGCAGCGCTGAATGCCTATAATCAGGTTTTGAATCTTGATCCGAATTATACAGACGCCTATAACCAACGCAGTACCGTGCGTTCAGCGATGGGGGATTACCAAGGCGCGATGGCGGATTTAGAAACGGTGAAAACCCTCTCTCTGGCGACTCCGTTTTCTCCAGAACCTGTATCGGTGGCAATGGATGAACCCACGCCTCAAGAGTACCATAAGATCGGCGTACACAAGTTAAATCAGGGAGATTTCCACGGCGCCATTGAAGCGTTTAATTATACATTGCAGCATAATCCAAATAATGCCACGGCGTTAACCTGTCGGGGATTTGCTTATCGTCGTTTGGGGGATAAGCCACGGGCAATTGCCGATTTTCAGACAGCCGCGAAGGTGTTTTATGAGCAAGGGGATATGAAGTCATCCCAGGAAGTGATCAAAACACTGAAAAAATTGCGGCAATAGTTTATTAAGACAATCCCCTGTAGGGGCGACCCGCTTGCATCAATGAACAACACTATTCCACTCAATTGGATCGGGTCGCCCTCAGCTTAATAGCGTAGCGTTAAACAATTCTGGGCGCACGTCAGTGCGCCCCTACATTATTACGCCTGCGGATTTAAACGCTGGAGAAATGCCTGATG
>NZ_JAVJTO010000012.1:0-57912 GCF_040220235.1 Coleofasciculus sp. B1-GNL1-01 | reverse complement strand
ATTAGACAATTTTATCATCTTTGCAGCTCTTTTAAAATAGTTAAGTGGCTATTTAAGTTTTTTGCTGATGGTCAAATATTCGAGTTCCCAAAAATTTTTCAGTACGGAATTTTGCCACAATCTATTTAGGATTGCTATAGTCGTTATTTAGACGAAAAACGAATAAAATTTATTTATTCTGAAGTGGGTTGGCTGGAAACTGACAAGAGACATACGTTTTTCCTAGATATTTATTCCTATCTAATCCCCAAAGGGTTTAGACTATATGCTTTGTATGACTATTTTCATCATTTTTATAAGGATGATTCATTTGGATTGGTTTTTGGTAATGCATTATTTATTAATTCTGAGGCAATAAAATCTCCCATTGCTCCAAAATGGTGGTTGAGCTGATACTAGTAGTGGATCAGTGTTTAGCTTTCCGTACTTGCACAATAGAGTAGCAGATTCCTAGTGCAGTATGACAGAAATAACTGACCAGCTAAAACTACTCGCTCCCTTGCTCCCCTGCATTGAGAAAAATAGCCAGAAACTTCTATCCTACCTATCTGCTTGATCTGGCAAACTATGACCAACCCGCCCGATCCTTCTCCGTCTAATCCAGCCATCCAGTCAATCCACCCTAATCCTGAGCCAATCTCATCCCAGGCTTCTGATCAGGTGTCGGTAGTGTCCCCGACTCAATTCTCTGATCGACAGAATACTAACAGTAAAGCATTGGCTGATCCTTCCATTATCACCCTGAGTGCGATCGCGGTTTTGATTGTTGGCTTAGTTCTGGATAACAACTGGGTGATTCTCGCCGGGGTCATTGTCACGTTACTCCTCTCTGTATCGGTGATTTGGTCACCCTTACAACAATGGTTTCAGAAATCTCTCTCTCAAAAGCAGCGATCGCAACTGATTGCGGTTTGTGGTGTGATTGTGGCAATTGTTGGGATTGCGGCGTTAACCGGATTTACCAAAGCGTTTGATTCGGTGGGTTCGTTAGCGGAGTGGATTGGTGCGTTAGGGCAAATTCTAATTGCCATTCTCGCTGTCTATATTGCTTGGCGTCAGTATGTTATTTCTAAGGATCTCACCATTCAGCAAAATACAATTACCCAGCAACAAACCATTGATGCTTACTTTCAGGGAATTTGTGACCTGGCTTTAGACGATGAAGGATTGCTAGAAGATTGGCCCCAAGAACGGGCGTTTTGTGAAGGACGAACTGCTGCTATTCTTAAGAGCGTAGACGCCGCAGGTAAAGCAAAAGTTTTACGGTTTTTGTCGCAATCCCGATTACTCACACCCTTAAAACGCGATCGCCATTTGGGACGTCCTATTTTAGATGGTCATGGCGGGTATCAAGAAGATCGGGTTTATGGTGTACGAGTTATTGCTCTAAATGTTATGTTAGCCGGGGCGGATTTGGCAGGTACGGATCTACGCTGGGCGGAATTAAGTGAAGCCAATATGGTTCAAGCGGATCTGAGCAATTGTGACCTAGCCGGAGCAAATTTGTCTCGCACGATTCTCTATAAAGCGAATTTATTCAACTCTGATCTCAAGGGAGTATGGCTGTTTTATGGATCAGTGGAAACCGCCAGTCCCCGCAGTCGTACTGAACCGCCTGATTATCGCACTGGAATTCACACGGGTGCTGTGGTTGAGGGAGCAAATTTTACTGGGGTACAACGGTTAGGAGAGGAACAACGTCGATACTGCTGTTCCTGGTGCGGGGAACAGTCTCGCCGAACGATTCCAGGAGGGTGTGATGGGATTACTAATAAATTAGGGCGTTGAAACTATATCTATGATATGTAGTGTGCGATTCGTTTTAGGAATTATTCTTATACCTTCTGTTGAGTGTAGGTTAAGGTAAAAAAAACGATTGGCGATCGCGTGTATGAACAGCTTGGTTAGATTACTCTGGACTAGCTTCTGTTTCACCCCTCTCTTGATTCCGGCGGCTATAGCCCAAACGGAGATTCCATCACTTCCCAAAGCCGATGTCCTGAATATCACCCCTCCTTGGGGAAGTCTGCTTCAAGCGCAAACGCCAGATTCTCCCCCGTCTACCTCTCCAGATTTAACCAGTCTAACGATTAAACCTCGCTGGGGAATTGGGTACAGTACGTCCGGTGCGGGATACGACGGTTTTACCCGCTTGGATAGTTTTCTCCCGTTGCTACAAAATCCCGGTAGTACGTTGACATTTTTAGAGGGACGATTGCAGTTAGATAATAGTGCAAATCTCGGTGGAAATCTCTTATTGGGACACCGCTTTTATAATCAGTCCCTGAATCGTATTTTTGGCGGTTATGTGGGTTTTGATCATCGAGATACGGGAAATAGTACATTCAATCAACTCGGTGTGGGGTTAGAAACCTTGGGAGAGGTTTGGGATGTGCGCCTCAATGGTTATTTTCCTCTGGGTGATACTCGCGATTTAGTCGATGAAACAGCATTTGATACCGGATTTCAACTGACCGATCGTTTTTTTTCTGACCATTTTTTAGTGGTTCAGGGACAACGACAACGGGGACAAGTGCGCCACTTTGAAGCCGCCATGACGGGGTTTGATCTGGAAGTCGGTGCAAGATTGGCGCAATGGGGTGAAGAGGGAGGATTACGAGGGTATGGTGGACTTTATTATTATGACGCAACCGGAAGTGATTCTAGTCTGGGTTGGCGGATGCGATTGGAAGTACAACCCACGGATAGCTTAAATTTCGGTGTGGCGGTACAAGAAGATCAAATATTTGGTACAAATGTAATCGTTAGCGTAGGGGCAATTTTCGGGAAAACTCGTTCCTCAGGAGATGCTAGTATTTTATCCCGTTTAGGGGATGGCGTGGGACGTACTTCCAGTATCACGGTTGATAGTCAAACAGAATCGGATTTTTTCAGCGAAGAAATTACTACCGCCGCAACGAATCCCAAAACCGGTGAACCTTATGTATTTCAGCACGTTAATTTAGGTGCGAGTGGCGGAAATGGTACAGTTGAAACACCGTTTGGAACAGTCGATTCAGCGCTAGCCGCGACGCGATCTGATGGGAACGATATTGTTTATGTACAAGGGGGAACGAATCCCGGTATTCCGGCTTTTATAATTCCTGATCAGGTGCAGGTTTTGTCCACAGGACCGATTCAGCAACTGGATACAGTGGAATTTGATCGCGTACAACTTCCGTTATCCGATGCTGGCGTTTTTCCTCAGGTAACGGATACAGTAAGGTTGGGAAATAATACGGTGTTATCCGGATTTACAATAACTGGAGTAACTAATCCAGGAATTGTCGCTAGGGGTATTCAAAATGGGGAAGTGCGAGACAGTATAATTAGCAGTTCCCGTCAAGCTGGGGTGTTACTGGAAAATACTGGAGGTTTTATATCATTTACCAATAGTGCGATCGCGGGAAATGGCGTTCCTAGTTTAAGTGTTACATCGGTTAATGATGTTGCGATTACTTCTAGCACTCTCACTAGCATAAATTCCGCAACTCAAGGGATTTCTTTAGACACAGTTAGCGGGAATTTCGATATTAGTGATAGCACAATCACGATTGAAAATCCAGCCAGTAACGCTATCCTCGCCACGAATATTCAGGGAACCGCTACAATTGCAGCCAATCAAGGAAGTCAAATTACGACTGAAGGGAATCAAGCCGGAATTTCCCTAACTGAAAGTATCGGTGAGATTAATTTATCCGGTGTAACCGTGTCAAGTACAGAGGGTGCAGTTGTGGAAGTGAGTAATATTAATAATGGCGCGATCGCGAATACCACTCTCACCAGTACAAACTCCGCAACCGAAGGGATTTCTCTGGACACAGTTAGCGGTAATTTCAAGATTAGCGATAGTACAATTACAATTGAAAATCCCACCAGTAACGGTATCCTAGCCACAGCTATCGAGGGAACCGCCACAATTTCCGCCAATCCAGAAAGTCAAATTATTACTGAAGGGAATCAAGCCGGAATTTCCCTAACTGACAGTACAGGTGTGATTAATTTATCCGGTGTAACCGTGTCAAGTACAGAGGGTGCAGTTGTGGAAGTGAGTAATATTAATAATGGCGCGATCGCGAATACCACTCTCACCAGTAGCAATTCCGCCACAGACGGGATTTCTCTGAACACAGTTAGCGGAAATTTCCAGATCAGTGATAGTACAATCACGATTGAAAATCCAGCCAGTAACGGTATCCTCGCCACGAATATCCAAGGAACTGCTACAATTGCAGCCAATCCAGGAAGTCAAATTACGACTGAAGGAAATCAAGCCGGAATTTCCCTCACTGAAAGTACAGGTGAAATTAATTTATCCGGCGTAACCGTGTCAAGTACAGAGGGTGCAGTTGTGGAGGTAAGTAATATTAATAATGGCGCGATCGCGAACAGCACTCTCACCAGCACAAATTCGGCTACAGAAGGGATTTCTCTAGACACAGTTAACGGGAATTTCGAGATTAGCGATAGTACAATCACGATTGAAAATCCAGCCAGTAACGGTATCCTCGCCACGAATATCCAAGGAACTGCTACAATTGCAGCCAATCCAGGAAGTCAAATTACAACAACAACAGCTAACGCGGGAATCTTACTCGCTGAAAGTTTGGGAACAATCAATTTAACCGGATTAGAGGTAAATAGTACTAATGGTGCTGCTTTAGTCGGGACTACTATTAATAATGCCACAATTTTAGATAGCAATCTTGCTAGTACCAATTCATCAACAGAAGGTATCTCTCTTAACGGAATTAGTGGTACAGTTGATATTAGCAATAGCACGATCACGATTACTGATCCACTTGATAACGTTGATGGCATATTCGTTAGCAATGTTACAGGAAAAGTAAATATAGCCGCCAATGAGGGAAGCCAAATTACTCAGGCAAATCAAGGCATTGAACTCTCTGATTCTACAGGTGCGATCGCTATTTCTGGATTTGAGATTCGGAATACTGATGATAGCGGCATTTCTGGAACAGATCTCAGTAATGTTACCCTGACAAATAACCGCATTGAAGGGGCAACTAATCAAGGAATTTTCCTTGAAAATGTGAATGAAAAAGTCAATATTACTGACAATATTATTTCAGGGACAATTGATAATAATACTGTTTTACCCTTAACAGGTCAAGGTATTTTACTCAATAATGTTACAGGAAACATTGAAATTAGTACAAATACAATTTCTGGTACAATGGGTTTTAAGCCTGACCCTCAAATCCCTCCAAGTGGACAAGGTATTGTGATCAACAATGATACAGGTTCTGTGAATATAACGCTTTCAAACAATTCATTGTTTGATAATTACGAAGATGCCATCCTGATCGGCTTAGGTGTTCCTTTCGGCGATCCCATGGTCAATTTGACAATTGAGGGAAATACAATAGAAAATAATGGCGGCACTAATCCAACCCGAGGTGATGGTATTGGCATTGGTCTGGAAGGTAATACAATCATCGGAAATCTGACCATTTCCGGGAATACAATTAGGAATAATGGTGATGAAGGAATTGATATTCGCCTTGCATCATTAGATTTTTCATTGAGTCCGATTCCGATTCCAAATTCTACGGCGATAATTCAAGCAGCAATTATTGAAAATAATACAATTGAAGATAATGTTGAACAAGGCATTAATTTTGAATTATCTGACGACACACAAGTTTTGGCAAATATTTTATCAAATATACTCATGAATGTTTCTACTGATATCGTAGTTGAAAGCAATAATGATAGTAAAATTTGCGTGTATTTCAGCGAAAACAGCAATACTGCAACTACTAATTTAAATGGAATAACACCGAATAATTCTCCTTGTTTTTAAGTCAATGCTTAAGCCTTAGATTTGTTGGGTTTCGACTTCGCTCAACCCAACCTACAATTTATTTCATAGTCTATTGAGATAAATCATTGATGATTAATTACAGGTAACGTCAACAAAGCATGAGGAACAACTAAAACATCCAAATCCTTGCCTAAGTCAGCAGCCACTATTGCTAAAGCCTTATCCATTGTCGCCGCAGGCAACATTTTACACGCCTCCACAACCTCTGGATAATCACTGCCGACAATAATCACCGAATTCTGTTCTAACACCTTTGCCATGACAAACGCACGTTGTTGACCCGGCGGATACCCATGTTTACGTCCATCTTCCAGAATCTGTTGTACAGAAGGAATATCTCGCATCGCCGCCAAGAAACGCTGTTCTCCTACTCCTTCACCTACACCTTCTGGACATTGTGCGGGGATAATGAAATAACCCCCTGGACGCACAACGGGAGTTGGTGCAAAAAACAGATAACTCGCTGCACGACTGGCTTGATAGAGGTTAGCATCTTTGGGAAATCCAACCCCACCAATGACCACATCGTATTGCTGAGAAATAGAGACTTGATTAAAGGTTTTCGCTTGTTCGACCAGTTGTTTATGGGTTTCTATGGGTTCTCCTGCTAATACTGAGACAATCTGTTTTTGGTCATCAAGAACCACATTAATAATAAATCTCAATCCCGCCCGCATTGCTGCCTCTGTCACCGCCTGCTGAAACGGATTTCCCTCAAGTTTACCCAGACGACAGTTGGGATGATCAATAAACTCAGGACCATGACTATAGGCAATTAAGGGTTCTCCAGCCGCACCCACAGCAACCGTTTTACACCCACCCGAATAGCCAGCATATTGATGAGGTTCGACAATTCCAGTCGCGATGAGGATATCGGCATGGTATGCTATTTTGTTAACCGATAAAGGGATACCATTAATTACGCCTAAATCGACTAATTGATCTGGGTTTTGCGGTTCATGGTCAATCACCCGATACCGATCAACCACCCCTTGTCCTAACTTCGTCACCTTTTCCGCCATGGTGCTAGGGCGATGCATACCAATCCCGCACAATAGGGTAATATCTTGGTCACGTACTCCAGCTTTTTCTAACTGCTGTAATAGGGGTGGAATCAATACCTGATCAGGACTATCGCGAGTAATATCTGTAAACACAATACAAACGCGATCGCCTGGATGTGCTAATTTGTCTAAGGATGGGGAATTGATCGGGGTTGAGAGAGTTTTCGCGATCGCCCCCTCAACATCTGTTAGGGGTTGGACGGCTTCAGACTTCACTAATGTCCCCCGCATCCCTGGCGGTAAATCAAATTCTAGAAACGTTTTTCCGTAAGGGACTTGGTACATTTGTCATTTGTCATTTGTCATTTGTCATTTGTTATGAAAATTTGGTATCATCACTCAAATCGGTTCACTCAAAATTAAAAATAGAAGTCAAATCAAGAATAAATTCAGGAAGTACTGATTCCCCTGATAAAATAGGAGATATTGGTTGAGTGGAGAAATTCAACGTTTCCACCTCTCGATCAGGACGGTAAATTTCTGCTAAAGGCGTTTGGGGATCAAGTAACCAACCTAGCCGTAAACCATTGGCAAGATACTCCTCCATTTTGCGTTGCAGGGGGGGTAGGTTATCGGTTTCAGAACGCAACTCAATCACAAAGTCTGGACACAGGGGTGGAAATCGGCGTCTATCGTCCGGAGATAACGCTTCCCATCGTTCTCGAATCACCCAAGAAACATCAGGCGTTCGCGAAGCGTCTCCGTAGGAGAATCGTTTCGCACCATTAGGTAATTTAAAAATAGTCGAGGAATCAAACACATCACCGAGTCGAGTCTGGCGGTTCCAGATGACCAAATCAGCATTTAAATCCGAATTTCTAATCCCACTTTCTCCACCCGTTGGCGGCATAATAATCAAGTCTCCTTCAGCCGTTAGTTCCATCCGATGTTCTTCATTTGCTATGCACAACTGATAGAATTGCTCATCGGTTAGAGTTACCGTGGTGGGAACATGCAAGGTTATTGCTTCCATGGCTGATCGGGAAAAAGCGTAGATAGGGATAACCTAAGCAGGGCGGATTTCGTGACGTTATCGGTTGTTGCTAAACCTTATCGGTAAAACCCGCCCCGGCAAATCGGTTTTTCTGATATCTTACACCGAGAGTCGGTAAGCCTTGACGCTAGCCAAGAACTCAAGTTCTTGGCTAAAAGCACAAGTCGTCTAAAGACGACTGCAATTGTTATCCAGTCAACTCGATTCTGACTTTCGCTTGGGTTCCTTGGGTTTTAAGCCAAGGCGGTTGGTGAGACGGGTGCAAGATGTGAGTTTTTCTGGCTTTCAGGTTAAGTTGACATCAAAGCGGGGAATGTTACGATTCCACCTTTTCCTTTTTAAACCGTGGCTAATTCCGGTTCGGGACGCTTGCTATTGCGAATTCCGGTAATCGCCTTGGCGTAATCATCCTGCTTAAACACACCAGAACCAGAAACGATCGCGTTAGCCCCAGCTTCCAAAACTTGCCAGGTGTTGTCGGCTTTGAGTCCACCATCGACTTCAATCCAGGGATCGAGTCCGCGTTCATCGCAGATCTGACGCAACTTGCGAATTTTGGGAAGTACGCCAGTAATAAAGCTTTGACCGCCAAAACCAGGGTTGACACTCATAATCAACACCAAGTCGCAGACATCTAACACATAGTCAATCAACTCTAACGGGGTGGAGGGATTGAGAACCACACCCGCTTGCTTACCCAATTCTTGAATCTGAGTCAGGGTGCGGTGCAAATGGGGGGAAGCGTTATGTTCCGCATGAACCGAAATAATATCCGCCCCAGCTTCGGCAAAATCCTCAACATACTTTTCCGGTTCCACGATCATCAAGTGGACATCCAGAGGCTTTTGGGTAACCGGGCGCAACGCTTTGACAATTAGAGGACCGATTGTAATATTGGGGACAAACCGCCCATCCATCACATCAACGTGAATCCAGTCAGCACCAGCAGCATCCACTGCCTGCACTTGTTCCCCCAGTCGGCTAAAATCGGCTGATAAAATGGAGGGGGCAACGACGATGGGTTTTTGGGATTGCGTTTGGGTCATAACTGGTGATAGTCTCCTAAGTCCTCTGTTAGATTTTATCTTAACAAAGTCTTTAGCAATCCCCTAACAAAACGTGACCTAATTTTTCCTTTACAACTTGAGAGGTCATAAAATTCGCCATTGGTCAGGCGGAAATCGGTAGACCGGGCTTATTTGGCGTTGATAAAGCCGTATCTTGGAATCCCGCGATCGCACTCAAAACTCGGCAAGGAAGGTTGTGTAGAAACGTTATCATTAGTAGCAATACGAAGTGGCTAAACCCACCCCGACAAAACTATATTTCAAGTTAGGAGAACCTGCCTTGGCTATGCGGTCGCTGATCAAAAAACTGGGATGGATGATTGGAGGTGTAGGACTCTCTACCCTGACCACCCCAATCTTAGCGTCACCGATTTCGATTGGAGAAGCTGGAATTGATGCGTTGCGACTCCATGCTCCCCCCTACAACTTGAGAGGTCATAAAGTAGCCATTGGTCAGGTGGAAATCGGTAGACCGGGCTTATTTGGCGTTGATAAAGCTGTATCTTGGAATCCCGCGATCGCACTTGAGCGGGTTTTTTATCGTGATCGACCCGCGAAAGCGGATACGGATGTGGATACTCATGCAGCAATGGTGGCGGGTGTCATGGTGAGTAAGGATAAAACCTTACCCGGAGTCGCACCAGGAGCCAGACTCTACGCTTCGGCTGTCGGTTCCCCAATCCGCAGTGGACAGCCGGAAGAATGCCTGTCCTCCCAGCATGTTGCTCGGCAAAATAGTGGTGATGTGCGGGCAATTAACTTCAGTTTTGGTGAATCCCTGCAACGAGATGCCAGAGGATCACAAGCGGCGCTTGATGGCAATGCCCTGTTAACAAAATGTATTGATTGGTCAGCCCGGACTCATAATGTTCTCTACGTGATTGCAGGCAATCAAGGCAAAGGTGGCATTCCCATTCCCACGGATCACTATAACGGGATTACCACTGCCTATACCACCCAACGCCAAGGGCTATTTACCAAGGTAGACTTTGCCAACTTGAGTGATCTGCCAGAGGGAATTGGTCGGCGTTTAATTCAACGGGAAATTAACCAGGGAACTCGCCGTGCCATTAATTTAGTTGCACCAGGAAGTCGTATTTTAGTCTACGACCTGGATGGAAAAATTGTCGAAGTGAGTGGGACAAGTTTCGCCGCGCCGCATATTACCGCCTCAGTCGCCCTAATTCAAGAATTTGGCGATCGCCAACTCAACGCCAATCAACCCCAATGGACTACCGATTCCAGACGCCATGAAGTGATGAAAGCGGTGTTACTCAATTCGGCTGACAAAATCCAAGACGAGGGGGATGGGTTGCATCTAGGGATGAGTCGCACCCTATTGAGCAAAGATAATTACACCTGGGTAGAATCGGATGCTTATCTCAACACCAAAATTCCCCTGGATATGCAAATGGGAACCGGACATCTCAATGTTTTCCGCGCCTATCAACAATTTAGTCCCGGACAGTGGAGTTCAACGGGGGCTGTACCGCCTGTGGGTTGGGATTATAGTTCAGTTAAGGCTAAATCGTTTCAGGATTATGTCTTAGAAAAACCTTTAAAGGCAGATAGTTATGTGGCGCTGACACTGGCGTGGGATCGGTTAGTTGAGTTAAAGGATGAGAATGGAAATGAGGTGTATGATGTTGGCGAAAGTTTCCGCGATCGCGGTTTAAATAATCTCGACCTTTACCTGATACCTCTTGATGAAAATGATACCCGTAAAAGTGCCTGCGCTTCTGTAAGTGAAGTGGATAGTGTGGAACATATATTCTGTCCCGTTCCGGTTTCAGGTCGCTATAAAATCCGGGTTCAATATCGTCAACAGGAGAATGAAAACTCTCAACCTTACGCCTTAGCCTGGTGGACAGTACCAGACCGATAGAGTTTTGCCTATTGTGTAGGGGCGGGTTTCACTATTATCGTGTATTATCTCACCCAGATGTGAATAAACCCGCCCCGACCAAGGTTTAAATTGAGAAATAAACTGAATAGTCAGTGGAAAAAGTGGGGAGACTAAGCAAATTGAGCGGATTCCTATTGTTAATACCAAATCCGGGTTAGCTACCCCCGTTATAACTCAGTCCGCGCAGGCGGACTTTGTTTGTGTAGCAGCGATTTCAATCGCCTCCTCTTGCTGATTCGTTACCAAAACAGCAACCTGTGGAACACCTTTAACCCAAATCGGTCATCCTTAAACAGAACATGGGTCATTGAGGTATACTAATGAATCAAAAGACACTCCGTCGCACAGGGATTATCACCGCAGGTATCGTTTTAGCCGGATTCCTAGCAGGGTTAATCAGCCAAAAAATCAATGCCCAAAACGCCCCAAACCCTCAAAAGCCAGAGTTAACCGCACAGCAACCCAACCCGTCTGTGAATACCCAACTCGTTGAAGCCAATACCAAATTTGGATTTAAGTTATTTTCTGAGATTCTTCAGGAAGATAGCAATAAGAACGTTTTTATCTCGCCAACCAGCATCGCGATCGCCCTAGCCATGACCTACAATGGGGCGAGCGGTGAAACCCAAGCAGCTATGGCAAACGCGCTAGAACTTCAAGGGATGAGTCTGTCAGAGGTTAACCAGGCAAATGAAGCATTAAAAACTACCTTAGAAAACGCCGACTCTGATATTCAGCTTTCCATCGCTAACTCGCTTTGGGCAAAACAAGGCGTCTCATTTAAACCTGAATTCCTGCAACGCAATCAGCAATTCTACGATGCTCAAGTAACTGACCTAGACTTTGCTAACCCTGAAGCTAAACGTATCATCAATAACTGGGTCAAAGAAAAGACTAACGGCAAAATACCGCAAATTATTAGCGACATCCAACCCGATGATCTTCTATTTTTGATTAATGCCATCTATTTTAAAGGCAACTGGATGGAGCAATTTGACAAAGATAAAACGGAAGATCGTCCCTTTTATTTAGCCGATGGAACTCAGAAACAACACCCGATGATGTCTCAATCGGGAGAGTATCAATATTATGAAGATGACAGCGTACAAGCCATCAGCTTACCTTACGGTAAAGGACGCCTAAGTTTCTATGTCTTTCTTCCCCGTGAAACTGTGAGTCTAGATACCTTTGAGCAGCAACTCACTCCAGAAAACTGGCAACAATGGATGAATCGGTTCGGTAAACGGGATGGCTCAATCGTACTACCGCGCTTCAAATTGGAGTACGAAATTAAACTCAATGAAGCCTTAAAAGCCTTGGGGATGGACGTTGCTTTTGATCGTCGGGCTGATTTTTCTAATATGACAGAGGCAGATATTTTAATTAATCAAGTCAAGCATAAAACCTTTGTCGAAGTCAATGAAGAAGGAACAGAAGCGGCAGCAGCGACTTCTGTTGGCATAGTTCTCACCTCTGCTTCTTTTACCCAAACCCCCTTCGAGATGGTGGTTGACCGTCCCTTTTTCTGTGCGATTCGCGATAATCAAACGGGAACAATTTTATTCATGGGTTCCATTCGAGAACCCAAATAGAAACCAGAAATATCAAGTAATAATGTAGCTTGCTGAGTAAATCGTTGAACCCGTTTTAACGGGTTTAAGCTTTAAGCCAGAACTTTAGTTCTCGGCTCAAGGTTCGTTCCTAGGCTCAAAGCTCGTTCCATCCAGGTTAGAGTTGTTAGTTTTGGATAAATTAGAATAGGGAAATACTCGAAAGCGTAATCAGGACGAGGAAATAACAATGGGAACAGCAACTCTTATCCCAGACAAATTCTCACTGGACGACTTTATGGTCAATCCGCCTGAGAAAATGGAGTGGGTAAATGGTCAACTGGTGGAAAAAAACGGTATGACACTCAGACATGGTGAAATTCAACTGAAGCTAGGTCGTTACTGGGACGATTACAAAAACTCCAGTGGACAAGGTGGAAAAGTTTATACTGATGTGCCTTGTCGCACCAATAAGCAGGGACGTTCTCCTGATGTGGCATATCTGACCCCGGCACTGGTGGCACAGTTTGGCAATGTTGCTACGTTGCCTCAGAGTTTTCCCTTATGTGCTGAGATTGTTTCGCCAACGGATATAGCCGAGACGGTGTTGCTCAAAGCCCAGGAGTATTTAGAGTCGGGGGGTGAAGAAGTGTGGCTGGTGTTTCCGGAGAGTCGCTGGGTAATGGTGATGACAGCAAATCAGGGATTGATGTTTACATCGGGTCAACAGGTGAGGACACAGAACGTCTTACAGGGTTTTACCGTGTCTGTGGATGAGTTGTTGGCGTAAGCTGCATCCTTTCCCATCCCCCCATGTTTCTCTATACACTATAGAAGTAGGCAGTTTGCCAGCGTCACTCGTATCCTAGAAAAGGGTTCTTGCGTACTTAAAGGAGCATCAGTTATTATGGCGGACTTGGGAAATCTGTTTCAAAAAGCATTTTATCTGGGCGTTGGTTTAGCCTCGTATGCGAGTGAGAAAGCTGGAGGAACAATCGGGGAACTGCGAACTCAAGCTCAAAAGCTGGCAGATGAACTGGTTGCTCGTGGTGAAATGACCACTGAAGAAGCTCGCAAGATGGTTGATGATATGGTGCAACAAGCTCAACAGCAGCAGCAATCAGCTCAACCTCCGCAACCTGACAAGACGGGAACTGAACCCCGCCGGATTGAAATTATTTCTGACGACGAGGAGCAAACCGCTAGCGAAGAACAGAATATTGACGCTATGCGCCAACAGGTTCAGGCGATGCAAGAGGAACTACGTCGGCTCAAGCGTGAATAATAGAGCCATGTAGAGACGTAGCCTGCTACGTCTGGAAACAGGGAGAGAATCAGTCCCTACATTTAAATAAGTGAAAACGTGCAAATTTAACGTAATCGCGGAAGTCCTCACCCTCAACAATAGTAGGGTGAGGATGGACATCGGAAAATTGAGGCACGAAATTTCCAAATTACATGATTTAAACTCTATTTTTTAGTGTTATAATAACAGTAACCCTCCTAGGTCTACATGGTAATGCATGGGCTAAAGATGGTTGGGCTAGGTGTGATAGAGATGTAGTCCTTGCGCGTTAATGAACTCGACCACCGTTCGTGAAAGCGTCCAGAAAAGAATAGCGCAAGATGTCTAATGGCATTATCCGGTTAGAACTCTAACCATAAACCGCGAAAACCAAGCGGACTAACAAAATATCACTGTCTGCGGGAGGCGGACGGCTGCCTGTTGATGCTGAGTAAGACCATCACCGGATTTAGTTCCGGACTTTCTCGTTGCTGAAAGTACCCAACGTGGCATCGGCGGATGAAACGGGAAATCCCGAAGACGAATAAAACCGTCCTTGTTTTTAGAAGTTGGAAGCTCCAACTTCTAAAAACAAGTTGGGGTACTTCACTACACGACAGCTTAATCTAACTTGTTTGGATGGTGGTGTCAGCACAAAGGATTCGACTCAATCCCTCACAATTAGCTATGGTTGTACTATCTTAAACAAACACCCCCTTAGCCATGACCTTGACCTCTAGCTAAGGGAGCATTTGCCCAACTCGGAGTTTTTTCTATCCGTTCCCCTATGGATGAGTGGTCTAAAAGTTTTTTGGAATCCCTAGAATCATTGGTAGATGTCGTCGATGAGGTTGTCGTGGAAGTCGCGGACATCATCGAAGACTTTGCTGAAGAATGGCAAAATACCATTGGTGCCGAAATAGATAAATGCTTAGAGGATATCTTTGAACCCATTATTGAGATCTATTTAGAGTATGACGAGATAGATATGACGACGGATTCGGACATGGGCTTTACCTATCCCGGAGATCCGACGCCGGAACGACATCCGGCTTGTATCGGTTGTCGTCATTACCACGGTCAAGTCTATGGCGGAAATTTATTAGTCTGTGGAATGCATCCCTATGGTTGGGATGGTGACAATTGCCCAGACTGGGAATCAAATCCTTCTATCGATGATGACTTTAACCCATTTTAGCGATTCCGGCGATAGGTTCCCTACCTCTGACCCAATAACAAATCATCCTCTTCGCGGCTTATGACTTATCCCCCAACTCAGAACTCTGCTGTCTCAGATGTACCGACGATGAAATATGGTGAACGTGCCATTGCTGAAGGACAGCTAATCACGTTCCCTAACCCTCGGATTGGGCGTCGTTACCACATCGATATCACATTGCCAGAGTTTACCTGTAAATGCCCATTTTCTGGCTATCCCGACTTTGCTACCATCCATATCCGCTACATTCCCAATGAGCGGGTGGTAGAACTCAAAGCGATTAAACTGTATATCAATAGTTTCCGCGATCGCTATATTTCTCACGAAGAATCCGTTAATCAGATTTTGGATGACTTTGTAGACGCTTGTGATCCGTTAAAGGTAACGATAAAAGGCGATTTTTCCCCACGGGGAAATGTACACACCGTCATCGAAGTCCAACACCAGAAAGAAGAGACTCAGGAGAAGCAGAAGAAAAAGCAGAAGAAAAAGGGGAAGAATTAGATCCCTGGCGTCTTGAAGAAGTTGGGGATCTGAGTCTGAACAAAAGCATCAATTTTGATTTTCTGGATTTGTTGGTTCTCCAGATAACGCCGGTGACGCTGAAGGCGGGGGAACCAACTCTGGAGTCAGTGGCGAAGCGGGTGGAGAGGGTGAGGCGGGTGAGACATTGGATGGAGATACCGGAGATTCGGATGGCGTGCGGAATGCCCACCAAATCGCTAGGATAGCCGCGATCGCACTTAAGGCGGCTCCTATCTTGATTAAGGTGTATCGAGTCTGGGGTTGAGTCTGATCATCATTATGAATCATGAGTATATGATTTGAGTCTTATTACCCAAACTAAACCTACCGACTCAACCGATGAAACTATCTAAAGATCTACATTAAGTAGTCGGACCAAACTCAAGTTAAGGGTTGAGATTAGGAAAGAACAGTAAGGAGTTAAGCCTCCTTAACATTTCTTAGGACAGCGTACATAATTTATGTCCGGTACTTATCGAGAAATAGGAATTCCGGCGTCGTTTTTCAATTCCATGGTTTCTGCGGGCAATACTGGCGATTCACGATGCAAGGAATTTACCCGCTTAGGTGTCAAAGTTGACGCTAAAACTTGGGCGGTAACTTGAGAAACATCCTTTTGAACACAAGAGATGAGTCGTTCGCGCAGATCAGGCATAACCGCTAAGGCTCTCGTCCAATCGGGAATTTGAGCGCCTACTGGATCATTAAAATACTGCTCACCTGCGTGCGAAATAACCTGTTCAAAACATTCGATCGCAATCTCTTCTTGGTGGCGATCATAGAATAAATCGTTAAAGCGAGCATCGATAAAATACTTACGGGTGAAGCTTTGAGCTTCCCGGCGAAATTTGACGCGCAGCGCATGGATATGCTCCCACGTAATCACCACTTGTTCCGTTTCGGTTAAGGTTCGCAGGATGGAACGGAAAATATCGCGACACATTTTTTGCAACCCCGAATTCACATCTTCACCCAAGGGTTGATGTTTGTGGTCAAAAATACCTAAATCGACTTGAGCAATGCGTTTAGATGGCATACTGCGATAGACTTCGGCAAGTAAGCCAATTTCTAAACCCCAATTTGCCGGAATGCGGGTGTGTAGGGCTAAATCGCTAGTCAAGGCAAATTCACCAGCTAGAGGGTAACGATAAGCACTCAGGTAGCGTAAGTAGTCCTTTTCGCCGAACACCTCCTTTAAAACATTGAGTAATGGCGCAATAAACAAACGCACCACTCGTCCATGAAAACTCTGGGGATAATTGCCTAAACGGGTATAGTAAGCTTTATTAAAGGCAATGCCGAATTCCTTATCCAGCAGGGGATACAGCAGTTTGAGTGGATAGGAGTAGTCATAGGTAATAATATCAGCATCATGGAGTGCGATCGCATCAGCACTCAGAGACGCGACGCCTAAGCCTAACCAAACCGCTAACCCCTTACCCTTATACTTGAGTAAATCCAGCCCCCTCTCCCGCACATCGGCTAAAAGCTGAGTAACTCGTGGACCATTTTCCCAAATAATTAGGGTTTTTTGCGGTAGGGTTTGAAAAAATTGTAAGGTTTTGGCATAATCAGTCACCGTTGGCGCATTCACACAAACGATAACCGTCTTGACAAACTCGCAAGTAGCGAGATGATCGCGAATTTTAGTTAACGCGGGTCGTTTGAGTTCCTCGTAGAGTGCTGGAATTAAAACCGCCGTGGGAGATTCTTCACTTAAGCGGGTCAATCGGGTTAAAAGAGCATCCAGATTACAGCCAAAGTCATGAATCGTTGTGATTAATTCTTGCTTATAGTCCATCAGACTGATGACACCTCTGCACAACCGTTTGATTATTCAATTAATTTGAAAATTATGCTGTGATAATCTATACAAACTGGAAACAGGGAACAGGGTTCGTAGGTACGTAGTAGGCACTTTAGTGCCATAAAGGTACGTAGTAGGCACTTTAGTGCCTTCCTGGTTTATCTGATATCCTCCTGACAAACTATTTCCCAATGCTCCGTGTTGGAACATTATGTTGCCGTCAAGCCAACTAATCAACTCTTTTGAGTCACGTATCAAGCCCCTGCTGAAAGTCATCTATCCAGAGGCGGATATCGAGCAACTAGCGGAGTGCTTATTGCAGTTGCTGCGCCCCCACTGTTCCGATTCAGCAGAGGAAAATCCCGATAAGTGGGATGAACAGCAGATATTACTGACTACCTATGGCGACAGCATTTATCGTCCGAGGGATCAAAACCCCTTAGTGACACTGAAACAGTTTCTCGAACACCATCTTCAGGACACAATAACTGGCGTTCATATCTTACCCGTTTGTCCCTACAGTTCCGATGATGGATTTGCCATCATTGATTATCTGCAAGTTAATCCAGAATTGGGTTCCTGGGAAGATATTCAAACCATTGCCCAAACCTTTGATTTGATGCTGGATTTAGTCCTCAATCATGTTTCCAGTAAAAATGTCTGGTTTGAACAGTTTAAACAGGGACTTAAACCAGGATGTAATTATTTTCTTGACGTTGACCCAACGACTGATTTATCCCAAGTAGTGCGTCCCCGAAGTAGCCCTTTATTGGTCAAAGTGGATACCATAAACGGCGAAAAGCATGTATGGGCGACGTTTAGCGATGACCAAATTGATGTCAATTTTGCCAATCCGGATCTGTTGGTGGAGTATGTCAAAATTCTGTTATTTTATGTTGTCACTATTGGCGCTAACTATATTCGACTGGATGCCGTGGGATATTTGTGGAAACGCATCGGGTCATCCTGTATCCATTTACCCGAAACTCACGCCTTGATCCGGCTACTGCGAGAACTGTTACAACTCGTTGATCCAGGGGTGGTAATTATTACGGAAACCAATGTACCAAACCGAGAAAACTTGAGTTATTTGGGTAACGGAAATGAAGCGCATATTATTTACAATTTTAGTTTACCGCCACTGTTGCTTAATGCTTTACTTCAGGGAAAATCTGCTCATCTAAAAACCTGGATGATGAGTATGCCACCTGCACCAATGGGCTGTGCCTATTTAAATTTTACCGCATCTCATGATGGCATCGGTTTGCGTCCGGCAGAGGGATTGTTGTCGGATGATGAATATGAGACGTTACTTCAATGTATGACTCAATTTGGCGGAGAAATTAGCTATCGCCGCCAACCCGATGGGACAGAAACTCCTTATGAAATTAATATTGCTTTATTTGATGCCCTTAAAGGAACCGTAAAGGGGGAAGATCAATGGCAAATTCAGCGTTTTATCTGCTCACAAACGATTATGATGTCCTTAGAAGGAATTCCTGCCTTTTACATTCACAGTCTGCTAGGGACGGGTAGCGATCGCGCCCTGATGCAGCAGACGGGAAGAAAGCGCTCAATCAACCGCCACCGTTGGCATATCGAGGAACTAGAGCGGGAGTTAGAACAGGCAAACTCACCCCACGCGATCGTGTTTCGGGAACTGTCTCGATTGATTCAAATTCGTCGCCGTCAGCAGGCATTTCATCCCAATGCGACGCAGTATACACTACATCCCTCAAGTCAGGCACTATTAGTGTTTTGGCGACAGAGTATGAAGCGAAATCAAAGTATTTTCTCGATCCATAATTTGAGCGATAAGCCCCAAAGCTTACCGTTATTGGAATTAAATTTAATTGCCACGGATGAGTGGTATGACTTGATTAGTGGGCAAATTATTCCCGATATCCATGATACGTTTACGCTACAACCTTACCAATCAGCCTGGATTACAAATAAGTTTGGCAGAGATAGTTAATTGAGAATCAAAGGCATCAGTGAGGTACTCCAGATCCTCGACTTTTTTAACAAGTCAGGGATCGAGTTGGGAATACTTACCACACACCCTCATCATTTTGGTAGATAGAACCGAGGGTTAAATTTCATCCCGGCGATAGATATGATTTTGTCTGTAAATCGATAATCTTTGTACATTCCCAAAGAGAAGAGTTGAGGGCAAAGTATTGTTATGTCTCAAGTACATAGTGAAAGTACATGGATCGACAAACTGGCTAGAGTTGGATATACCGCCAAAGGAATTGTGTATGCAACTATTGGCTTATTAGCGGTACAAGCTGCATTAGGCAACGGTGGGAAAACCACAGATAGCAAAGGCGCTTTAGGCACAATTGCAGCCCAGCCCTTTGGTCAGTTCATGTTAGCGGTAGTCGCCTTGGGTCTGATTGGATACGTAGTTTGGCGTTTTGTCCAAGCGATTCAAGACCCCGACCATACAGGCAAAAGTAATGATGCTGATGATATTGTCAGACGTATTGGTTACGGAATTAGTGGTTTGATTTATGCAAGTTTAGCCTTCAGTGCGATTCAAATCATTGTGAGTGCGACTCAGAGTGCTAGCGATGGGAGTAAAAAGCAAACGTGGACAGCCCGCCTGCTTGCCCAACCCTTTGGTCAGTGGTTAGTGGGTATAATTGGGGCAATTATTATTGGTTATGGCTTTTACCAATTTTATAAAGCTTACAAAGCTAAATTCCGCAAAAAGCTGAAGTTGTACGAGATGAGTAATACTGAGGAAACATGGGCAACTCGTGCGGGCAGACTGGGTTTAGCGGCGCGGGGTGTAGTCTTTGTGATGATTGGTTTCTTTGCAATTCAGGCAGGTCGTCAGTATGATTCGAGTGAAGTCAGAGGACTGGATGGGGCGTTAGACACACTGTCTCGACAACCTTATGGACCTTGGTTACTGGGAATTGTGGCGATTGGTTTAATTGCCTACGGAATTCACATGTTTGTTCAGGCAGAATATCGGCGAATTCGGGCGTAAACTCTATCTTAATTTTGGATTTTGGAACTGATCGCTCAAAACATTTTCGGGTAAAAAATTTGCTATCTGCTATTGCTTGCTTGTTTAGATAACAATTGTCATGTACTTGATTGTCTTAGGCGCAGGACCGGAGGGGGCTAGCTTAATTGACTTAGCCCTTAAAGATGGTCATGAGGTCGCCCTGATTGAAGAGGATGCAGAACGAGCCAGAAAGGTTCTCAAAAGCCATGATATTAATGTATTTCAAGGGGATATTGCCAAGGGTAATCTCCTGGAAGAAGCCAGCGCGGATCGGGCTGATGCCCTGATCGCCGCAACGAGTGATGATTCAGCTAATCTGATGGCGATGTTTCTGGGAAAAGAGTACGAAATTAAGACGCTAATTAGCATGGTCAATCAATCCAATCATCAGTCTCTTTTTGAACGTTTGGGAGTACAGATTCTCATCAAGCCAGAAATGATTGTTGCTAAATCTCTCTATCGGATGATGGAAGATTCTGACAATGAATAAAAGTTAAAGCCTGGGGAAGTTTCCTACTGATTGGTCAGACCGAATAGGTTAAACCATTACAATTAAATCCCACTCGGCAAGTCAAAACTCGGTCTGGGCGGGTTGAGTTGCATTTAGGTACAGCCCTAAACGATAATAGTGAAACCAGCCCCTACAGACGCTTCAAAAGCATGTCTCTACATCCAAAAACTGGTTCCCTCATACGAAGCCATGTGTCAAAACTCAGACCTCATTTTTTTTAGTTATCGTGAATCGACATATTAAAACAATCCTACGTGACCTAGGTTTATTTCTTTATGTCCCAGGAGTCATGGCATTAGTGTCTATACCTATCGCCATTTTGTTGGGTGAATATTATGCGATATTGCCCTTCTTTTGGACAGCATTAGCGTCATTAGCGGCAGGACAAGGACTTTATCGTCTGTTTCGCCATGCACAAGCCTCACGCCTACCTCATGCGTTGGTGGCTGTTGCCCTCAGTTGGGGGCTAATTCCCTTTTTTGGTGCGGTTCCATTGGTCTTAATTGCGTCTCATTTAGCCAATGTTACTCTTCCTTCCATGACTATGCTGAATTTTCAGGAACCCTGGAATGCTTTATTTGAAGCGTTTTCGGGGTTTACGAGTACAGGACTAAGCATGGCGCTGCGATCGAGTGATTTGCCACGTAGCATCCAGTGGTGGCGTTCCTTTATGGAATGGATTGGTGGTGTGGGTGTGATTGTGTTGATGGTTTCAGTTTTAGAACCCAGTACCGATGCTTATCAACTTTACTATGCTGAAGGACGCCAGAAGCGAATTGGTTTAACGATTACAGAAACAGTACGTCAAATTTGGTGGATTTATCTCCTCTACACGGTGGTGAGTGTCGTCTGGTTGCGCTTAGTCGGAATGCCATGGTGGGATGCGCTAAATCATGGCATGACTGGGATTTCTACGGGGGGGTTTGCCATAACTGATAATAGTATTGGTTCCTATAGTCCCCAAATCCAGTTAGCTGTTATCCCGATTATGATCGCGGGGGCGATTAGTTTTCCCATTCACTATCAATTGCTTCGCCAGCGAAAGCTATCAGCATTATGGCAGGATACTCAACATCGGGCGCTGTGGATACTGCTAGCTGGGGGTATCGTGAGCCTGGTTCTCGAAGACTATTGGTTTAGAGGTCAAATTCGGTGGATTGATAGTATATTCCAGTGGGCTTCAGCCTTCGGAACTTGTGGTTTTAGTACGACAAACTTGCGATTGTGGAGTCCCACAACTAAACTCTTATTAACCTTTGGCATGATTTGCGGTGGGGCTTCCGGTTCTACAGTCGGTGGGTTAAAACTGACTCGGATCGTATCGTTGTTCAAAGGGATTCTGTGGCGCTTTCAACGCATTACCCTCAAACCTCATCAGATGATGCGCTATAAATTAGATGGCAAAGTCATTAAGGAAAATGAAGCGAATCGTCGGATTGAGTCGGCGGCTGTTCTGGCAATACTTTGGATAAGTTCAATCGCGATCGGTGTTGTAGTTTTACTCCATATCGTCACACCTCAATATAATTTAAGTGACATTATCTTTGAAGCCGCCTCTGCCCTAGGAAGTGTCGGTTTGTCTACAGGTATTACCCATCCTAATTTGCCGTGGCTAGGTAAGTTGACGTTGATTCTTTTTATGTGGATGGGACGCTTGGAGATTATTCCCGTACTGCTGTTGCTGTCTTGGCCCCTAGGTGGCGTAGGCAAAATGATTGGCAGGAAAATTCGTCGGATGTAATTAGAGGTTGTTGAAGAAGTCTTGTGGTGAGGGGAGGGAACAGGGAACGGGAAATGAGAGACAGTAGTGCCAACGTCTCTCTAGCTATTTTATTTGTTTTTTATCTATCGAGGCTTGAGTAATCGTAGAGGCAATTCACTAAGTGAATTGCCTCTACTTGGTATAAAAAATTACACAGATTAGTCAATTTTTTTCTTGACTTTTTCTTTTACATTCTCCACCGAATGTCGTACTTGAGCTTCGGTTTGTTTCGCTTGACCTTCTGCCTTATCTTCAGGATCGCCCGTAATTTCTCCTATGGCTTCTTGGGCTTTCCCTTCAATGTTTTTGGCTGTGGCTTTCATTCGATCTTCAGTACTCATAGTGATATATTTATTAACTTCTACACCATAAATTATATCGACTCCGGTATACTTATACTTCTAGCTGAAGACGTACACCTTTAGAAATAGGTATTATTATAGATAGCAATAGTTTAGGCTAGCTATTACAATAGTATAAACTTAACCTTAACTAACGGCATTATTTTTCCACCTCGCCCTAGCCCACTCAAAACTATTGAGGCAGTATATTAATAGTCATGACTCGTTCAGCGTGCCTAATTTTCAATCCTGTTGCTGGTCAAAGCGACCCCGATGAAGATTTAAATAAAATTGTTAATATTTTGGAGCCAGAAATTGAACTCGATGTTCAATGCACCACGCCAGAAAAGGATGCGGCTCAACTGACAAAAACTGCCGTTGAGCGAGGTGTGAAGACTATCATTGCCTCTGGAGGAGACGGGACGCTCTCGGCGGCGGCTGGCGCACTGGTGGAAACAGGTATTCCTTTGGGTATTATTCCCCGGGGAACGGCTAACGCTATTGCCTCAGCTTTGGGAATTCATGACACGATTAAAGCAGCGTGTCAAACTATATTAGACGGAAAAATAAAGAAAATTGATGTGGGTCGATGTAATGATAAGCCTATGGTACTGCTAGCCGGAATTGGCTTTGAAGCGAAAACTGTTGAAGAGGCAGATCGAGAATTAAAAAATAATTTTGGTATGCTCGCTTATGTCGTATCAGGACTACAAAAGCTCGGTGAGTTGGAACCTTTTGAGGCAACGATTGAAACCGACGAGAATACCGTTACCATTACAGCAACGGCAGTAACGATAGCTAATGCCGCACCGCCGACCTCAATTTTAGCTCAAGGACCAGCCGGTATTGTTTATGATGATGGACTTCTTGATTTAACCGTCGTCACTCCCAAAAATCAAACCAATGCAATTGCCGCCTCTTATGAACTTCTACAATCGGCGATTTTTGGGGAAAGTGCAGACCATGAGGATGTTAAGTATATCAGAACTCGCTACGTTAAAGTGACCGCGAAACCTGCCCAGAAAATTGTCTTGGATGGAGAAATTATTGGTGAAACTCCCATTAAGGTGGACTGTATTCCTGGAGGTTTAACGGTTTTCGTGCCAATGCAGCAAGACTAAAAAAGAAAAAAAAGAGACGTGCCATGGCACGTCTCTACAAGACAAGGCGGCGGTATTAAGCGTATCTTTCTTCATGTTTGACAATGACCCAAACCGCATGAATGGAACCCGGAAGCCAACCCAGTAAAGTTAACAAAATGTTAATTAAAAAGGCTGAACTAATTCCTGTGGTCATAAAAACACCCGCAGGTGGGAGCAGGATTCCCAAAACTATTCGGAGTAATTTCATAAGGATTAATAAATTAAGTTTGTCGGTTACTCTATAAAGATTAACGGCTAAACTCAGTTCTTAACCTCCATCTGGAGAATGATTTTTTCATAATTGTCGGGTGGCAAGGTGAATCAACTCCTGTGTCTTACCGGGGTGGGTTAGGTTGAACGACGTGAAACCCAACAGACTAAAGCCAGCTTGTGTGGAGTCTCATCCCTCGACCCAACCGACCTCAGTTTATCCAGCTAATCTAACAGGTGGCAAAATCTATCTCTGTAGAGATGACAATCAGACCCATAGCGATAGATACTAACAGTAGTATCGTTTTTTCAGATATTTGAACATTACAAGTGAGGAAAAATTTATGAAGGCATTCTTTTTTACCTTGTTAGCCACAGCCTTGAGTTTATTGGTTGTTGATCTAATTGTTCCAGGTGTTGACCTAGCCACGTTTATAGCGGCTTTATTAGGGGCTGCATCCATTGGCGTGGTGAACTCATTTATTAAGCCAATTCTGTCTGTGCTATCTCTCCCATTGAATATCGTGACACTCGGATTATTTTCTTTGGTGGTCAATGGATTGTGTTTTTGGTTAGCTGCTGTAGCTGTACCTGGATTTGCCGTTCAGGGCTTACCCGCGTTTATTTTTGGTCCGATTGTCCTATCTCTGGTTAATACCTTCTTGAGTAACTACTTTGCTCAACGAGAACCTGAACTTGAGATGGAGTAAGGACAATGCTGTATTGCTGGAAATCGCTAGGATTGTCAGAGTACCTCTTTGAGAGGATGATAGGTTAGCGCTATATTTAAGGGCAATACGGTTATGATAGGATAACTCATCCCCGCTTGATCTTAAGTTATCACTTGCTTTGAGTATAAATACCCAGAGGTTGACTCACGTCAACAAGCGTGAAAACTAGGATTCGGTTAAGCGAACTAGACACAACGTCTTCTTTTATCCTAAATTGGGGATGGGTGTTCACCCTTATTTATCAATAACGTATTTTAAATCGGTTTTGACGATAACCTGTGGAGGAAAGCTATGACAGTTGTAGAACGAGTACAGGAGATGTTTGATTACCTCTGGGGAGGCGTCAAGCGAATTTTCGGCGCTAACGATGATGAATATCCAGATACAGGTGTTCAACCCTTTGAAGGCGATCGCCCCAAGGAAGGGCGATAAATTACCAAGTACAGGTTTAATATAGCCATCCTGTTTGAGTTGTGAAATGCTAGATGCTCAGATCCCTGACTTCTTCAAGAAGTCGGGGATCTTGTCCTCATTCGGTTATCGGTGAGAGAGGGCGGGTTTTGTTGTTCCGTTAGTGGTGAGGAGGGCGGGTTTTGTTGTTCCGTTATCGGTAAATAGCGGAATTTAGTCCCTAAACCCGCCCCTACAATTGTGCAAAACCCAGCCCCTACCGTGTCTAAAGGGAAACCAGACAATGGATTTAATCCCTAACTTTAGTTACTGAACTGACGCTCTAGATAGTCTCCCCAAAATTTCACTTTTCAAGACATCCTGCTGTTGATTGCTTTGAACAATCACGGCGACTTGATTATTAAATATCTCCATATATCGGCGATCGCGTTCATTAAAACTCGTCTTAAAATAATCAGGAACATCAAGACAATCAGCAGGGTGATCCTCCGGGAAATTCCCCCGTTTGCGCTTGTTGAGTAACTGCGTCACCCCCAATAATTCCCCATCGCGACTTAAAACAGGCATACAGAGTAAACTATAGGTGCGATATCCGGTTGCTAAATCCATTTGTTTGGCGTGTAATGCGCCATCATGGTCATACAAGTCATAGGGAATCATCATTAGCTTACCAGATGCTGCCACTTGACCCGCAAACCCCATACCAATTTCACAGCGAATTTCGCCAACACCAGCAAGTTCAGTCCATAAGTCACCGTGTTGACGGTTAACTAACCACAGGATACTGCGATCAGCATTGGTCAACCTTTGCGCCGCATCCATGACTTTTTGCAGAATTTCCTGAGATGTCCAATTCCCTTGACTAATCGAACTAATCGCTAACCATAACGCATCGATCGCTTGTCGCCCCTGAATGATCCGCATTTCTCGATAAAAGGATTGTACGCCTTCCAGAATCGGTAGAATTGAGGGGACAGATTGAGCCAGTTGCTTTTCATCGGCTTTGCTAAACCCTTTAGGGTCAATACGTTCAGATAATGGTGCGCCGCGATCGCTAGTAGGTTTGAGTTTATTAATTAATTCAATCAGTGCTACCACAGTCTGCTGCGAATTGACGATAGGATAGACTAAATAACTGTGAATCAGATAATCCTTAAACTGAGGAGTAGCGGTTTGAATTAACGTCGAGAGGCGGGGATGCTCCTGACTAATTCGATGTCGTATTGGTTTAGAGATAGAGGCTAACTCGCTTCCATCAGTAGCAAGCTGAACTTCTCTTAATTTTCCCGTTTCATGATCAACAATTAATGACCAAAACGCTTGGTTTTCGCTATTCAAGACAAAAATCGTAGTCTGTTCAGTATCCAGGGTCTTGGTCACGGATTTTGCAATAAAACTTAGCATGTTATGTATCACTTCATCGCTATGGTTGCCCACGGCTTGATTAAGCATCACCAGGGTATTGTGAACCCCTTCTTTAGGTTGAATTTGGGTAAATTGCTTTAAAGTTTCATGAGTCTTTGCATATTGCAAAATTACACCCACTCGCTCATTAAACACTTGCATGGACTGACAGTCATGCTCATCAAAACTGGCTTGAAATTGTTCGGGTGGTTGGGGCCAATCTTCATGTTTATAGAACGGAAAATTTCCGGGTTTACGTTTATTAACCAATTGGGTCACGCCAATTAATTCACCATCGGCGTTAAATACAGGCATACAGAGCAAACTACAGGTGCGATAACCTGTGGTGTGGTCAAATTTTCGAGAATTGGTTGCATCAGGATGATCGTAGAGGTCAAAGGGAATATTCAGGGGTTGACCTGTTTTAGCCACCTTACCCACAAATCCCACACCGACAGGAACTCGCATTTGGGTTAAGGAACCATCAGCTTGGAGAATTTTTGTCCATAAATCCTGGCGATCGCGATCCAAAAGCCATAAGGTACTGCGGTCAGCATTCATCAGTTTCTTCGCCGCATCCATGACTCGTGGGAGGATTTCTTGAATATCTAAACTACTCTTATCTAGGGAACGAGTGGCTTCTGCTAAAGCAGCGGTTGCTCGCAGTTTCTTTGTGGCACGATAACAGGATTGACAGCTTTCCAGAATTCGGCGAATTGCCGGAACAAATTCTGCTAGTTGCTTTTGATCCCGTTGACTAAAGCCGTGGCGATTGATTAACCAATTTCCTTGATTATTTGAGTTTTTGGGTCGCTTTAATTTATTGAGTAATTGAATGACAGCAATAACTTGCTGATTTTCTTTAATAATTGGCAATGCCAAGACATTATAAGTATAATAGTTATATTTTTCGTCATAAGCCTTCACCAATTCGGAGCGAGAATCTTGATAAACATTCGAGCGAATATTAATAGATTTTCGCGTTTTTGCCACTTGACCTGCAATTCCTTCCCCTAATCGTACCTGAATATCCAGAAATTCACTCCCTTCATTTTCAGCCACGACTGACCAAAGTTCAGTTTTGTCTTCATTGAGCAAAAAGATAGTCGCGCGATCGGCGCTGAGTAAATCACCAATGCGTAAGGTTACGTCTCGCAACACCTCATACAACGCCTGCACCGAATCTCTACCATCAGCAACACAAGCGAGTTGAGAGACTAACAGTTTCCGCTCCAGTTCAGCCAGAGTTTTCTGAAATTGCGAATATTGAGGTTCAGGTTCTAATGCCGCTAGATGTTTTTTTACCCAACTGGGGTTAAAAACTGACCGATAAATGCGATTGTGAACCTTTAAAATACTTCCTTGTTTGACCACTAATCCCGACAAGCGCAGTTCCATTTCTTCAGGACTATCATTATCAATAATTTCTCCGTATCGATTCGGGGAATTGCCGAAGTTTGATATCCCATGAATGGCAGAGGAATGAGACGAAGATAGAATTTTTTGGTAAAGTTTTAACAGGGAACGACTGCGTTGTTCATTTCGGAGTAAGCGATCGCGAATGGTGCGTAAATGTTCGGGTTCATCGTGGCTTTCCCAGTTTTCCAAAATGCGCGATCGCACCAGTTGCTCAACCCAGTTGGATTCTTGTCCTAGCGGTGGTGCATCCTCCGCTTCGACGATTAGCTTACAGAGTTTTTGGGTTAAAAAGGGCTGTCCCTGTGTCCAACTGAGTACCGCTTTTGTCAGTTCCTGGGAATTGGCAGATTTGACGGTTAACCCTTTAGTAATGGGTTCGGCTTCGTCTAAGCGAAACCCCGTAAGTTCAATGGCTTTTCCACAGTTGAAGGGAAGACTATAGGCTTGGGAACGAATTAAATCTGTTGGCGACGCCACACCTAAAATCGCAAACGTGAGGCGGTTATATTCCGGTTGATCGGCGCGATTATTGTGACAAGCGCGAATTAAACCAAAAAAGTCATTCACGGAAAAAGGCAAACGTAGAACACTGTCTACTTCATCGACAAAAATAATTATTTTTTTGCCAAGAAGTGACTCATGTCTGAGCAGGACATCTTTAATAAATCGCACCAATCCCTGTGTACTGGACAGAGTTTCATAGTTGCTCCACCAGCTATCAAAGTCGCCAATTTTCTCCAATAGATGAAAACTATCAGCTAGGGTATAGGTAATACTGCCATAAAATTCACTCGGCGTAATATCGGGACTAATAATTTCAGTTAAATCAATCGCAGCACAGGCAATTCCTTCTGACTGGAGTCGCGTCATGGTTTGCACACGCAAGCTAGACTTCCCCATCTGTCGAGAATTCAGGACATAACAAAAAAGTCCTGCTTTTAATGCCGTATAGAGAGCGCGATCGGCTTGTCGCCAGACGTAGGTGGGAGAATCAGCCGGGAGACTGCCACCAACTTTATATTCATACATGATAGGAGTTAAAGATAGCGAACCGTTGTGCTGTTGAGAGTAGAGTCCCTAGTACTCGCCCACAGTTCAAAGGTTCAAACTTTTCCCCATTGAGCTACTCTCTATTGTAATAGACTCTTAAATTAACAGTCTGTAAATGGTCGAGTAAGCTGTCACGCATTTAAATTGGGAATCCGTAGCGAGCAAGATGCTCGCACACCAATGATTTCGTCATTATTGACATTAAGGTTTAAATGCCAAACAGCTTAATTTGAATGGCGCTAACTTAAGGCTGGTGGGTTTCGACTTTGCTCAACCCACCCTACGGTATACAGTTATCTATCCCCTGCTCCAAAAACATCGTCGTCGATGAACAAACATAATAATGCACCAACAATAGCGATAACCCCTAACCAAGGGGATTGACTTGAGAGGGTGAGAATCAAGATAATAAGTTCGAGAAGGGTGTGGAAGCTTTTGAGGTTGTCCATGAGGTTGTTTGAATGGGCTACACCCTGATCAAAGCTTGCGGCTAATGGAGTTCAGGCGGGGAAAAGTTTTGAGCTGAGGTGAGTTATCACTGAGTTTTAATGGATTACTGACTTGTAGTTGAGTTGTACTGGAGTTGGGCTAAGTCTCTAGGAAAAACGGTTATAGTTTGAATATTCAGCAAAGTGGTAAGATTGGTGAAACTGACAAACAATCAAAGTTTTATCAATATTTAGCTTGCCCCTTTTTAGCTCAAGGGCTTTTCGACTGCCTACTGCTCACTCCCTACATCCTTCTTGATCATGTCTCGCTCACTTAGGGTTCATCCAGATTATGTTTCAACGGTAAAATCAGCCGTTAAGCGAAACGGCTATCCTCGCCAGAAAGACTTAGCTGAGGAGTTAATGATATCACTCTCAACCCTGGGGGCTTATCTCAATGGTCGAGCTGTAGATATCCTGAATTTTCAAGAAATTAGCGAACGATTGGGGCAGGATTGGAAAGTGATCGCGCTTTTTCCAGATACTCTTGATCATACCACCTCAGTCAACGGTGAGGAAGACGCAACCAGGGTAATCACAGACGACTTTGAGGACGAGTCACCCTTGATTTATGTCAAACGTCCTCCGATTGAAGAATCTTGCTATGAAACGCTAAAAAGTCCCGGTGCTTTGGTGAGGATAAAAGCCCCCAGTCTGATGGGGAAAACCTTACTCATGGCTAAAGTGCTGGATAGGCTTGCTCAAGATAGCTACCGAACGGCGTATTTAAATCTTCACTTAGCCAATCGCACGGATTTGACCAATGTAGATGAATTTTTTAAGTGGTTTTGTATCAGTGTTGGTCAAAGCTTAGGAATACCGAATCGGTTAGCGGAGTATTGGGATGAAGAGTTTTCCACGTCTAAAGTGGATTGCACCGAATATTTTGAGAAATATCTGTTGCCTCAAGCTGGTTCTCCAGTAGTTTTATGCTTAGATGAAGTAGACCGAGTGTTTCCTTACCGTGAAGTCGCCTCGGAATTTTTAGGATTACTCAGGGCATGGCACGAACGAGGCAAAGTGGAAAAGGTTTGGCAGCGGCTGCGGTTAGTAGTTGTCCATTCCACAGAAGTTTATATTCCCCTCAATATTAATGAATCTCCGTTTAATGTGGGACTGCCCCTTGAATTGCCGGAATTTACCCTATCCCAAGTCCAGGAATTAGCCCGACAACATGGACAGACTTGGAGTCAATCTTTAGTTGAGCAACTGATGGCAATGGTAGGAGGACATCCTTATTTAGTTGAGCAAGCTTTCTCCTACTATCAACTCAAGGGTAAGGGTTCGTTAGAATCACTACTGCAAACTGCCCCCACGGATGCGGGAATCTATGCCAATCACCTACGACATCTTTGGCGCATCCTGCAACAACATCCCGATTTAGCTAAAGCACTGCTGAAAGTGGTTGAAGCTGACTTTCCTGTGCGTCTGGAATCGCTGCAAGCTTATAAGTTATACAGCATGGGGTTGGTGAAAAAACAGGGAAATGAGGTGAGGTTAAGTTGTGATTTATATCGACAGTATTTTAGAGAGCATCTTGGAGAATTGTGATGAATACCAGCACCTATCAGGTTGGGGGATGTTTACCCCTTGATGCGAAGAGTTATGTCAAGCGTTCTGCCGATGAGGAACTCTACAAGCTATTGCAGGCTGGGGAATTTTGCTATGTGTTGAATTCTCGGCAGATGGGGAAATCTTCTCTGAAAGTGCAAACGATGAAACGGCTGCAAAAAGATGGGTTAGCCTGTGCATCGGTTGATATTACCGAGTTAGGAACCCAGCAGGTTACGCCAGAGAAGTGGTACGGCGGCTTAACTAAAACGCTGGTGAGTCGATTGGGGTTAGAGGGGAAGTTCTCATTTCGGACTTGGCGCGATGAACATAAGGATATTCCCCCAGTCCAGTTTTTTCGAGAGTTTATCGAAGAGGTATTGCTGACACAAATTACCGAACCGATTGTTATTTTTATTGATGAAATTGATAGTGTTCTGCAATTGGGGTTTAAGGATGACTTTTTTGCCCTCATTCGAGCCTGTTTCAACAATCGTGCCGAAAATAAAGCCTATAACCGCCTCAGTTTTGTGTTATTGGGAGTCGCCACACCAGGGGATTTGATTGAAGATAAAAACCGAACTCCGTTTAATATTGGACGGGCGATTGAGTTACATGGGTTTCAATGGCATGAAGTTGAGCCATTAGTTAAGGGGTTGGAGGGATGGGTTAGTCATCCAGAGGCGGTTATTCAAGAGATATTAAATTGGACAGGAGGACAGCCGTTTTTAACTCAAAAGCTTTGTCAGTTGGTTTGTAATTCTGGTCATGCTATTCCCGTTGGTGCTGAGAGGATGGGGATTGAGGAATTAGTGCGAGTCCATATTACTTCAGACTGGGAAAAGAACGATGAACCCGAACATCTGAAGACAATACGGAATCGCATTCTCTCGAATGAGCAGCGAGCGGCTTATTTGTTGGAATTGTATCAGCAGGTGTGGCAGCAGGGGGAAGTGATTGCGAATAACAGTTTTGAGGAGGGGAAGTTACAGTTATCGGGGTTGGTGGTGAAGCACAGAGAGGGAACGTCTCCAGTGCTTCAGGTTTACAATCGCATCTATTATGAAGTCTTTAATCAAGACTGGATTGAGCAAGAGTTAGCCGCATTACGACCTTATTCTGAAGCATTTAGAGCTTGGGTGGCGTCGGGATGCTTAGATGAATCGCGGTTGTTGCGAGGGAAGGCGTTGCAGGATGCTCAAGCTTGGGGGAAGGAGAAGAATTTAAGTTATTGGGATCAACAGTTTTTAGCCGCAAGTGAGAAGAAGGGAATAGAGGAGCAGATTGCAGCAGAGAAGAAAGAAGCGGAGTTAGAGAGGGAGAGGAAAGATAGGGAAGCAGCAGATAAAAGAAATCAGGTACTTACTGAGGCGAATCGGAAGGCAAAACGGCGGATTCAGATTGGCGTTGTCGTGTTAATTGTCTCGGTGTTGGGGGCGGTAATTTCAGGAATAATCGCCGGAAATAAGGTTATTGAAGCCAATTCTAAGGTTGAAAAGGCAAACTCTCAGGTAGCCGAAGCGAACCAAAGAGCAACAGAAGCTCAGAAACGAGAAGAACAAGCGATAAAAAATGAGAAACTGATGCAGAAAAGTGCTGAAGATGCAGCACAGAAAGTGGAAGCCTCACAGACAGCTTTAGCCGAAGCGAACGAAAACCTGGAAGGTTCCCGTCAAAAGTTCCAACAGTTAGAGAAACGAGCTCAACAAGCCGCTCAAGAAAGTCTACAGGCTCAAAAAAAGCTAGGAGAAGCTCAGAATCGGGTTAAAGCAGCCAAACAGAATATTCAACAGTTAAATCAAGCTGGAAAGCAGAAAGCAGAGGAACTGAGGATAGCACAAAAGGAGCAAAGGGAAGCAAACAATAATTTAGCGATTGTCAAAAAAAAATATGAACAAAGTCAAGCCTCCTTAGACAAGGTTGAAACAGAAATTGAGACGGTATCCCTATTATCCAAACTAGCGGCAGAATTGCACAACAATGGACTCTCTGATGATGCTCAAGAAGCTTGGAGTCAAGCGAGTCAAGCGACTAACGAAGTCTTGGAAAAAGAGGAAACTCGGGAGCTAAAGCAAGCCATGCTGCAAGCCTCTATTTCTTTAGCTTCTTTGCAACTGAGTAAAAAATATCAGGAATTGGATCAGTCTAAAAAAGCGCGAGAATATCGGATTAAAGCTCAACGAGCGATTGAACAAAGTCAGAAGTTATTACCGTCAACAATTACTAGAGAGAGCCTTGCACAATGGTCAATTCGTGTCCATGTCCAGCGAGTGCAGGGCAGTTGGTATCAGGAAAAGGGAGAAAGGCAAAAGGCAATAGAGGCGTATCGGCAAGCCTTTAACTGGCTGGAGGTGGCTTGGAAACAATTACCAAATGTTGATATAGACACTGAGATTCCTATCCCGCAGTATCTTCCGCAGAAACAACCGATTCTTTCTGCTAATGCTATTGAAAACTTACACAGTGAATTCATGGCATTGCTGGAAAAAGCAGGTCAAGATAATTTCCAGATAAAAGAATCGCTTAAACGCCACTTTCTAGCACAAATCAACTTTTTAATGGAATCAGGAAACTGGAAAGAGGCTGATCAAAAAAGCTTTGATTTAATTATTTTTGCTAGCCCGACTGAAGAAGAGTTTAATTTCTTAGATAATCTCTCTTGTCGAGATTTGAATACTATAGATAGGCTTTGGAGAAAACGATCAAATGAGAAGTTTGGCTTCAGTGTGCAAAAGTCTATTTTAGATCAATTTGCATCGCAGCCTGGTCATTATCGTTTAAATGAGATCGACTGGGCTGGGTATTATGAAAAGATAGAATGGAGGAGGGAAGGCAGTCCTATTAAATATGAGGAAGGTGTATTTAATCCCAATGAAGCCGTGGAAGGACATCTCCCGGCGACGGGAAGTTATTATTGGGGTGTAGGACTCGCGGGGGAGCAAGGAGCCGTTTATTATCTCTCGCGGCGACTTGTAGAATGTAACACGTTCCCCCCTGTCCCCTCTCCCTCAGATTCACTTGACCAATTTCTCCCTCCACGTAACACACTCCCTCCTCCCTCAGATTCAATTGGTACTCCCCCTTCAATTGGCACACTCTTCCGTCCCTCAGATTCAATTGGCACACTCTTCCGTCCCTCAGATTCAATAGTTGCTCAAACTGCTAACCCCGGTCTAGGGAGTTCTTTTAGAGAGTGGTGTCTCCAACAAACCAGTTTGTCAACTCCTTTAAGAAAAACAGTTGAAGTACTGTTAGAAAAAGCAGGCACAAGTAATTGTTCTCAAGCTGATGAAATTCTATCGAGTCTGACTGAGCTTCACCTCGCATCTAACCAAATAAAAGATGTCAGTCCTCTCTCTGGACTTACCAATCTAAGGTCACTTGACCTCAGCGTTAACATAATAAAAGATGTCAGTCCTCTCTCTGGACTTACCAATCTGACTGAGCTGTTTCTCAATGATAACCAAATAAAAGATGTCAGTTCTCTCTCTAAACTTATCAATCTAGAGTCACTTTTACTCAGTGGCAATCCCATCCCACAGCAAATTTGTCCTGTCATTCCTCCAGATGTTTGCTCTTTTTGAAACTAACAGCTAAACGCTTGGCAAGGTCAACAATATCGTCTTTCCGAGCAATTTGGTCGAGCCAGTCTTGGGGAATTGCTTCGACACCATAATATAGTCCTGCTAATCCTCCGGTAACTGCTGCTGTGGTATCCGTATCACTGCCTAAATTAACGGCTTTTAACACAGATTGGGAATAGGATGTACTGGTTGAAAAACACCACAATGCTGCTTCCAAGGTATGAACAACATAGCTTCCCGATTGAATTGCCTCCATAGGCAACTGGGCAATTTCTCCATTGAAGACTCTGGCAAAGTTATCCAGTTCTGAGGTGTAGGGGGGTTGATTGTAGAGTTTTTGAATCCGTTTAATTCCTTTAAAATAAGCCGTTGCTGGATCATCCCCCTCTAGTAATCGAATCGCTATACTAATATAAATCCCACATGCCATCTGAGAACGGAGATGGGCATGAGTAATACTAGAAACCTGATGAACTCTCTGAATTAAATCTGGAAACTCTAGGAATTTATAATAAAAAGCCATGGGTAAAATTCGCATCAATGACCCATTGCCATTACTCCGTTCATCCCTACCCCCTGAGTCCAAGGGTGAAACATGATCCCAACGCAGGCGACGCAGGGCGGCTGCTGTGGTCATGCCAATATCGAATACAATACCGTGAGGCGTCCAATAGTCTTGATCATGCCAACGACAAAAGGATTCGGCGATCGCGTCGAGGGAAAATCCCTGACAGAGGCTTTCGGCTAAACAGAAGGTGAGAGAACTGTCATCAGACCAAGTTCCTGGGGGCTGATTATAGGTTCCATAGCCCTGCATCGTCGTAACAGGCGATCGCAGGCGTTCCTCCCTAGTGGTAAATTCCACAGGTACACCCAACGCATCGCCCACACAGACTCCCAGGAGTCCGGCGAGGACTTGAGATTGGCGGGTTTCCATGAACAATTTCTCCCCACTTGAGACAGCAAAAAAAGGTGGGCATAGCCCACCCGAAAACGATGACAAATAACAAATGATCCTTTACCAGCTTAACGGGTATTGTGCGACTCAAAATTGAACGCTTCCGAATCCAACGATTCGCGATCGCCAACCATGGATCGAATCCCCTCAATCGTAGCCGGAATCGCACGGGGGTCCATAAACATTACCTTGCTACTATCGCTACTGCCAATCTCTTTACCCATGTCCAGATAATTCTGTGCCAGTAAGAACTGTAGGGCATCACGGGCAACGGGATCACTCTTGAGTGTCTTCGCCACAATTTGCAGCGCCTCAGAGGTAGCTTGCGCCTTGAGAACGGACTGCTGGCGTTCGGCTTGGGCTTTGAGGACAATCGCCTTTTGTTGCGCCTCTGCGTCTAAAATCGCCGCCTTTTGTCGCGCTTCTGCATCTAGCACCTGGGCTTCCGCGTTCCCTCTGGCACTATTCACTGCTGATTCCCGTTCCCCTTCGGAAGTGAGAATTGCCGCCCGTTTGCGCCGTTCGGCTGACATCTGCAACTCCATCGAGTCTTGTACCGCCTTGGACGGCACAATATCCCGCAATTCCACCCGTGTCACTTTCACGCCCCAAGGATCAGTGGCAATATCCAATTCCCGCAGCAAGGTTTCATTCACTTCAGAACGCGCCGTAAAGGTTTGATCCAGTTCCAGTTTGCCCATTTCTGAACGAATCTGAGTCAGCACTAAATTCACCATGGCTGCTTGCAGATCTTCTACCTTGTAGTAAGCTTTTTCCATATCCATGATCCGCCAATAGACCACGGCGTCCACGCTGATGGAAACATTATCGCAAGTGATGCATTTTTGGGGAGGAATGTCAAGAACTTTTTCCCGAATCGTTTCCTTGAATACGACGCGATCCAGAACCGGAACCATAATATTCAAGCCAGGTTCCAGCTTTTTGCCACTGTATTTCCCCAATCGCTCAACCAAAGCTTCATTCCCTTGATTGACAATCTTAATGGAGCTAGCAATTCCGGAACCGCCAAGCACCAAAATAATGAGCCAAGCGAATGGATTCATGGTATTACCTCCTAGAATTTTGATAATATGCCACCCGTCAAGAGTAGCCAGAGTATTTCAAACGAAAAATTTAGTGTAAGAGAGTCTGGGGAACCACAATGAGTGTGTTCCCTTGACGGCGGACAACATAAACATTTTGATTAGGTGCGATCGCCGCCGTTTCATCATCACAACGCGCTTGCCAGGAATTGCCTTCATAGAGGATGCGTCCCGTTTCTCCGGGAGGAATTTCGGTCAGGGTTCGAGCTTCCACGGCATCGAGACGTCTAGCTATTTTGGCGGCTGGGAGAATGCGACGAGATGCGATAACCAGCGCCGTCGATAGCACCAACCATAGCACCACTTGTACCGGAAACAGGGGAATAATTAACGCCACCATCGCCACGACTAAAGCACTAATTCCCATGGTAAAGGCAACAAACGCCGTCGGCACGAATAGCTCCACCAGACAAAGCATTGATCCTGCCAGGAGCCAGAGTAGGGAAGGATTGAGTGACATATAAAAATCCAGTGTATCCTGGGTTGAAAGGATTTTGTTCTTCTAGTTTAGTTTGCCACTGTGCCATTCTTGGGAAGCAATGTAGAGACGTGCCATGGCACGTCTGGGAGGTGGGGAAGCAACAGCTTGTGAAAATTGGTCAATAACAACGGACAAACTATAGACACAGCGCCGTGTTTTGATTATGCTTATTAATTCGAGGGGAATGACACAGAATTCAATTCTGAATTGGCAAGCTTGGTATTGAAATACTCCAGTTGCCCATTCATTCCCAAATTATTTTTTAAGATTTATGAGTACTGATCAGCCGCAAACTAATCGTTATCTGTGGGCAGTAGGTGCAACGGCTGCGTCGATCCCGGTGGGGGAAATGGTTGCCGAACGGTATCAAGTCGTCGCGCCCCAAATTTGGCTGGATCTGCACCCAGAGGAGTTACCCCAGGCTCCCGATCGCATAAGTGGAATGTTTCTCCCCTATCTACGCCTATATCCCCATCGTTTGCACGTTCCAGAGGTTTATGGGGTTTGTTCCGGGGTAGACTCTCAATCGACTACGCCGATTATTTTGCTGGAAAATGTCCCAATTGACAACAACGGCGAACTCTATCCGGCGATTACTTCACAATGGTCAAAAGCCTCCCCTGTACGTCAGATCTATTGGTTATGGCAAATTTTAGAGTTATGGCAACCGTTAGTTGAATTAGGCGTAGCCGCCACCCTGGTTGATCCCGAACAGATGCGAGTCGAAGGCTGGCGGGTGCGACTGCGGGAACTGGTTAGGAATGAAACGACGGATTCTGATCCCGCACCTGTCCCCCTGTCAGTCAGAGGTAAAAAAACCGACTCATCAACCAGTGCGTCTGGAGGTACAACAACCCTACCCCACTCCCGAACTCAGGCAAGTCTGCAACAGCTAGGAAAATGTTGGGAATCTTGGTGTCGCACAGCATCCGTGGCGGTAGCGGATCAACTGCGAGATATCGCCCAGCAAATGCAAACGCCTAACCCCTCCTTTGAGGCAATTGCCGTTCAGCTTAATCAGCTTCTGTTGGCTCAATCTTCGCGACAACCCCTACGTTTAGAAGTAGCTGGACTCACGGATATCGGTCCCTTACATGACCACAATGAGGATAGCTGCTATCCCCTGCAATCGGATTTGACCGCCGAACCTGATCCCCTGATTTCCCATCTCTCCCTCGTCTGTGATGGGATTGGCGGACATGAAGGCGGCGAAGTCGCTAGCCATATCGCCATGCAGTCGGTGAAAATTCAGGTGCGGGCGTTACTAGCTGAGTTACTCGAAGATCCGGAACTGATGAGTCCGGATTTAGTGGCACAACAACTATCGGCAATTGTTCGAGTTGTCAATAATCTTATTGCCTCCAAGAACGACCAACAAGAACGAGAATCCCGGCGGCGTATGGGTACAACTTTAACCCTAGCCCTACAATTGCCGCAAACGGTGATTCAATCGGATAGCGAAGGCAATAGTCACGAACTCTACATTGCCAGTGTCGGGGATAGTCGTGCCTACTGGATCACTCCCGACTACTGCCAACAGCTTACTGTCGATGATGATGTGGCAACGCGGGAAGTCAGGATGGGTCGAAGTTTTTACCGTCATGCCTTACAGCGCCCAGATTCTGGCGCATTGACCCAAGCCGTAGGAACCAAGGATGCAGAGTCTCTTTATCCCCATGTACGCCGCTTGATTTTAGAGGAAGATGGTTTATTGTTGCTCTGTTCCGATGGGGTAAGTGATAACAATTTGATCGAGTCTGTTTATGCGGATTTTGCCAAAGATGTGTTCAGTGGCAAGCTATCTCTAGAAGCAGCAGTACAGTTTCTGGTTGATCAGGCAAATCAACGGAATGGTTATGATAATGCTTCCGTTGTTCTCACCTATTGTGGTGTTTCTCCACAATATCCAGTGGTGTTGAATCTGGAAGGATTACAACTGGAAAATAATGCCCAGACTATCGAGTTAGAGACTCAATTGCCAACCACAGAGGAACCTGTTGGTGAGGAAGACGAGGAAATGTCCGAACCTATAGATGTTGAAGTCGCATCCTCTAGTCAGGATTGGTTCAAGATCATCATCGGAGTTTTTGGGATACTGTTGATTATCCTCTCGGCGGGCGCTGCTGTGTTTATTGCCCAGTGGCTACTCAATCCCCAAGCATTCAAACAAATGCGCGATCGCTTTTCGCCTCCTCAACCGATAGAACAGCCTGAGTCTATCCCTGATTCACCACCTGAATTAGAGGATTAAGATACAGGGTGTAGCGACAATGGTGCGTTACGCTACGCTAACGCACTCTACAGATAGATCCTATGCATTAGTCTATGAACAATGAACGGTAAACAATCAACACAAATAACTTTTTCTAACATCTCGTTACCAAAATGGTTACGGGGACATATTAAAGAGTGAGGGATTTTAGAATCGAAGGTAAAGCTAAAACTCCTCATGCCAAATATCGTGGGACTTAGAAAGTTCCACGGTTTTTTATGACGGCTTGCTGAAATGGTACGTTATGGTTCCTATGAAAAATGACAAATGACGAATGACAAATGACTTCATTAATTTGCCCTCTCCCACAACCGTTGAATTTCAGTTAACACTTGCTTATCCGGGGGTGGAATCACGTTTCCAGGGGGATTTATCTCAGCACCTGGAATAGTCTGAGACCAAGGACTATTGGCAACGGTTTGTAAATCAACGGTATTATTAACGGGACGGAAACCGTACTGCACAAACACTTCCTGTTGGGGCGCTTGAGTCAGAAACTCTAAAAATTGTTGGGCAGCTTTTGCCTTACCTTCATTCACATTACGTCGTACAATGGCTGCGGTAGATACCGTTTCAATTGTCGGATCAAGGTAATAAATTTGGTAGGGTTTGCCTTGATTCGCGGCTGATTGCTGCCAACGATAAAGGGCAATACTTTCATACACGGTCGCCACATCTGCATCATTAGGACCCCGACTGATAAATTCTTGTAGTAATATGTCAGTTGAACGGGGCGGCTGATAGACGGAACGCTTAATTAAACTAAATAAAGAATTAATTTCAGGATTGTTTAATGCAGCGCTGCTGAGTAGACGTCCGCCTAATTTAGACTGCGCCCATAGTCCTAACGTTACCTGACCACTATTAGAACGGGTAGGATCTGTAATCACAAAATCAAAACTCCCCCAATCGTTATTCCCGCCAATTTCTTCCCAGTTTCCTGCTTGCATGGCTTGTTCAACCCGTTGCCATTGGAAACGCCCGTTGGGAAACAGAATAGTGCCACGTTGAGTCCAAGCCACACCCACAAGGATCGTTTTGGCAATAGGTTGAGGCGTATTGTAGAAAGGTTCACCATTCTGTTGCGCCTGAATGCGATCGCGTAATTCCTGTACAATCTCGCTACTGGCGGGAATGAGTACCGTAGGCTGGAAGTCGTTCTGGTTATCAATATAGTTATTTACCATATCCTGGGAACCTTGAAACTTGAGTTCTAAGTCAATTCCCGGATTTTCTTCTTCAAACTTGGCTTCTAGACTTTGCAGGGGTTCAGCCAGTTCAGTTCCACTAACCACCACAACAGTCTGGTTGAATCCAGGTAAAGGGGCATAAGTTAAACCTAAAGATACCAGGATAATGCCAATGGAGGTTAACAGCCGGGTTGGGTTTTGAGATTGACGAGTTTTGGTTGCCATTGTTCTGGTGTACTTGGATTATTTTGTTACCAATAGATCGAAACTCTCTTCTAAACTATGAAGTTCTTCACTCAAGGAACGGAGTTCTCTGGCTTGTTCGGAGTCATTTAAATCGGCAGTTCTTAGCTTATTTTGGAGTTGCTGTAACACCCCAGCTGCATCAGCAATCATAGTCGAAAGGCTGGTAACTTGTGCTTGACGCGCATCTTGTCCCTGACGCGCTAACTGGAGATTACGCTGCAAGCTTTCTGTAAGTTTATTAAGTTGGTCTTTAGCAACACCACTCGCTTGGGTTTGTTTGTGATTGACCTGTTCGAGTTGCTGTTGTAAATCACTGACGGATAGTAGGGAATCAGCCCCCTGAAAGCGTTGAGTCAACTGGTCAACTTTAGCAGGTAATTCAGAGGCGCGATCGCACGCATACTGAACGGCGGCGAGTAACTCGACTTCTAAGCCATCGCTTAAGAGTTTAGTGGCTTCTGATCGCAATATCTCTGCTTTCCCTGCTAACGTCTGGGCTTGCTGTTTGACCAATTGCAGTTCCCGCGCCAGTTCCGGGTTCTCTAGATTCAACGTTTCCGGTTCTTTCGATTTGAGTGCGATCGCGCCGCCTGTGGCAATAACGGCGGCAAAGGGTAACATGACCACACTGGATAAGTTAGCCAGACGAACGCCGACAACAAGAACAATTCCGCCAGCGAGTACAGCTAAAGGGTAGTTAAGTGGATTTGCCAGTTTCATAAGGTTTGAGTTTTGAGTATGTAGGGGCGGGTTTAGGGACTAATGTTGATTCTTTTCCCTAGCTTGGCTACAAAACCCGCCCTTTACTTACTTGACGAATGACCAATGAAATAATACCAATGACCCATTAGAATTCAACCTGTAAATCATCCATAACCGTCGCAATCGTTTCGGGATCTCCTTTACGGTAATAGCCTGCATTCAGGTCAGCAATTGCCTTCAGCGCCTCCGGATCAAAATCACCTTCCTTACCATAACCAATGGTAAAAAATGCAATTCGCTGATCACTATTAAACCCACTTTGTTGCAATTCTTGTTCTAGTTGATTCAGATTAATCTGAGACCCCGAATCTTCCCCATCGGTGAGAATTAGCACCGCATTAATCGCATCCGGGCGAGGATTGTCTTGTAACCAGTTACGGGCATAAAGTGCCGCATCATAGAGTTTAGTCCCTCCATAAGCTTGAAGACCACTAATAAACTCCAAACCACGATTCCGTCCGGCATCGGTTCCCTCGACCAACACAGGTTGGCTGATTTCATCATTAAAATCAATCAGGGCAATCTTATCTTTAGATCCGAGGCTGTTAATGTAGTTCTGCAGTGTATTCTGTACAGCAGGTAATTTATTTCCTTGCATCGAACCCGATGTATCCACTACCACAACCACCTGGGAGGGTTTCTTTGCCACCTCTTGCCAGGAGGTTAACATTGCCTCAACAACTTCGGGTTGCGGGGGACGATAGGAATCATATTTCGCTTGGGGATTCACACCAAACTCTGGAATAAACTTCGGTCCTAAAGCGACGCCTGGGGTTCCCGGACGCAAACCCAGTTCCGTGGCAATTTGTTGGGCTTCAGGCGATTGTAAATAAGTAACAACCTTCTCGGCGGCGGCTTTTTCTTCCTCACTCACCCAAGGCGCATTGGGGATAATCGCCCGCATATTTGAGGTAAAGGTGGCGTTGGGATAAACGGCTTGGTAACGGGGTTGATTCGGTTGGGGGTTCGCATTTGCCGCAATCACTGAAGACTCATAAACTGAACCCACAGATGCCCAAAACGGTCCATTTTGCACCATGGCTTCCGCTAGAGAATCAGTGGAAACGCCATACCGAGTAATTTTGCTTTGGATTTGCTGAACTTGGGATTCATAGTTCTTAACATCTTCCGCCGTTAAATTTTCGGGACGCTTCCCCGAAACCGCCGCATATTGGGCGACTAAGGTTTGTAAGCCAGAATTAGAACGGGTGGGTGCGGTATGGACGTAGTGAACGGCTAAGGGGGGACTGGCAGGGTCAATATCTTGATGGGTTTCAGCCGTGACTAGGGCTTTGAACGGATTAGCTGTGTTCTTCAATCCTGTTGCAACATCCTCCTGTGCCATAAAGACCATCGGACTATTTGCCAGCAGGGGGGAGTCGGGAATCTCTGGAATGTAGTTTTGTCCGGGAAATAGCTGATTCATCCGGTAGATTAACTGACTTTGATAAATCTCGCCATCAACGGAAATCAAGGTGGGCAATTCCGCAGACTCGGCTTCCAGAGTGCCATTTTTGAGTTGTTCGGCTTGAGAAACCAAGCTAGTAACAATATCGCCACTCCCCATCGATTCACAAGTTAGGCGGATGGCGGTGCCATTATCAAGTTGGGGCTGTTGTTGATTGAAGTTTTCCGCCGCTTGGTTGCAGAAGTCTCCCAAGGCGCTACCTGCTAGGAATTTAATGGTGAGACCACTGAAATTGTCTGGATTCGTGTTACTCCCGTTACAAGCGCTGAGGAGTAGAAGGCTGAGGACAGCCGTAAGGCGAGTGATTAATGGGCGAGGTTGCAGATGCATAGAAGCCTCTACATCAATGACTAGGTATTATAACTCTAGTGTAGGCGATCGCGTCTCTTTGAAGATTAAAATAGAGAGTCCGTAGTCAGGGCTTTAGCCCTAGATCGTTAAGAGAAAGTTATCAAAAATTTCATTGCCCTGGTGAGGAGGAAGTCACAGCTACATAAACAAAGTCCGCCTGCGCGGACTAAATTATACAGAGGATAGTCAAACCAGATTGAGTATCCTCAATCAGGGCGGGTTTTGTTGTTCAGTTATTAATAAAAAGTTAGCTGGAATGGCTAAACCCGCCCCTACAATTAACAGGCTTTGCCCGATTTGGTATTGGACAGTACCAGGTAATTGCCCTTTAGCTCAAGAGTATATAGGATAAAATTGTCACAATGAGCGCCAGCCTTCTGGAAGATTACTTTAGTTCAGGGCATAATGAGCGTGACTCCATTATTTGGGTCATGACACCTTTGAATGTGTGCTTTTATCCATAACGTTAGAAATTGCTCTAAAATCGATCTTGACAAATGGCAAAACTAAGGTGAAACAGTGCCGACTCTTAAAGCCTCTCAATGGGGACTCGCTAAAATCAAGCAAGCCAGAAACGAAAAGGGGTGGAGTTGGAGTCTTGACGATGACGACACCTGCTTGCTTGAGGCTAGTCGAATACTGGAACCGGATAAACCGTGGTATACTGGGGGACCTTATGCCACTGGACTCTCCCAAGGAACATGGAAGCGGTTTTTAGCCGGAAGACAACCCATTAGCGCTCATGCCTTTAAAGCATATTGTCACGTTTTAGGACTCAACTGGGAAGAAATTGTCGATCAAGGCAAGACGACACCCTCCAATAGTCGTAGCCGTCAAGATTGGGGAGAAACCATTGACATCTCCATCTTTTACGGTCGCACGTCGGAACTCAAACAGCTAGACCAATGGATTGTCAAAGAACGCTGTCGTATCGTAGCACTCCTGGGAATGGGGGGAATCGGTAAAACCGCCCTGGCAGCGAAGGTAGCTGAACAGGTACAATCGTCCTTTGAATATGTGATCTGGCGATCGCTACGTCATGCTTCACCCTTGGGTGATCTCCTCACTGAGATCATCGACTTTTTATCGGAGGGTAAGGAACGAGAGTCACCAGATACCACTAACGGTCAAATTTCGCAACTGATGGACTACTGCCAACGCCATCGCTGTTTGTTGCTCCTCGATGATGTGGAAACTATCATGAGTAGTGGCAGGTTAGCCGGACATTATCGAGACGGGTATCAAGACTATGGGGAACTGATTCGGCGCATGGCTGAAGAACGCCATCAAAGTTGCTTACTGCTGATTAGTCGGGAAAAACCGATAGAAATTGCCTCATTAGCGGGTACAAAACTCCCGGTTCGAGAACTCAAACTCAAAGGCTTAAGTGCGGAGGATGCTAAACGCATTTTAGAAACGAAAGGATTTTCTTCCTTAAAGTCAAGTGCTGATGCCCTGATTCAGCTTTATCGCGGCAATCCGTTAGCCCTAAAAATCATGGCGACAACTATCCAAGAAATATTTGACGGAAATATTTCGGAATTTTTAGAGCAAAGTACATTAATTATTGGTGATATTCTACCGAATGTTTTTAATCAACAATTCCAACGTTTATCTCCTTTAGAACAGGAAATCATTTATTGGTTGGCACTGGAAAATCAGCCGCTTTCAATTTCGGAATTAAAAGAGGCAATGAAGTTTTCGGTGACATCCTTATCGAAACTCCTGGCAGCGTTGGAATCCCTCAAACGCCGATCTCTGTTGGAGAAAGAACCCAATGCCGAAGCTAATGAAGCGATTTTTACCATTCAGCCGGCTTTGTTGAAGTATGCCACCAATCAATTTATTGACCAGGTGTGTCAGCAAATTGCAACTGTTTGTCAAACCAAATCCGTAAGTCAACTGGGGCTACTCAGGAGTCATGCCCTAGTCAAAGAACAGGTATCCGATGATCTGAAGACGCTACAAATTCGCCTAATTCTTACTCGCGTCAGGGATCGATTGTATGTGTTAAAAGACACAGAGCGCCTAGATGATCAACTTAAAGCGATTCTTTCTATACTAGAAGGAACATCTGACCAAATGGTGGGATATGCACGACTTAACACGATCAACTTACTGGATGCGATTGAAGGCAGATTGTAAGCAGACCCTAGAGGTTTGGTATAAGTGGCGAAGCAAAAAGAGATAAGTGATACTGCGACGTAGCCAAGATTACTGTTTCTAACCCCCCTCATGATATACCCCAACCTGTTGCTTCAAAACCGTTATCGAGTCCTGCGAACACTCGGTAAAGGTGGGTTTAGTCAAACCTTTGAAGTCGATGATCAGGGAATTGCCAAAGTCCTGAAAGTTCTGAATCTGGATCGGTTTTACAGCTATGACGCTAAAGAAAAAGCTGTATCCTTGTTCCAGCGTGAAGCTATGGTCTTGAGTCGGCTTCAACATCCTGGTATTCCCAGAGTTAAGTCAGATGGCTATTTTGTCTGGTCGCAGGGGACAGACGTCTCCCTGCACTGCTTAATCATGGAGAAAATTGAGGGGATCACGTTGAAGCAGTGGCGATCCGGTCGCAAAAAACCTGTTCTCAGTCAAGACCAAGCGATCGCGTGGTTGAAACAATTGGTGGATATTTTAGAACAACTGCACCAACAAGAGCTAATCCATCGAGATATCAAACCCTCCAATATTATCCTGCGACCCAATGGACAACTGGCATTAATTGACTTTGGGGCGGTGCGCGAGATCACCGAAACCTACTTACAACGGCAAAAACAAGATGAAACAGGCACCGTGATTATCTCCAGTGGATATACACCACCGGAACAAATGGAGGGTAAAGCCGTAGCGCAATCAGATTTCTTTGCCCTAGGTCGCACCTTTGTCTATTTATTCACAGGCAAATCTCCCAACGATTTTGAGTCTCACCCCCGGACGGGTAAGTTGCAATGGCGAGAGAGTGCGTCGCAAGTTAGCAAAGAATTAGCCGATTTAATAGATTATCTCATGGCGACGTTTCCTGGTCAGCGACCGCAGACCCCAGCCATGATTCGCCGTTGTATTGAAGACATTATTGCGCCCAAGCCTGAGTTACCGCCACCAGCACCGATTCTGATCAAGACGCGATCGCCAAGTCAGTCCAAAGCCAAAGGACTGATGTCTCTAATTACTCAGTTATTGCCCATTTCCACCTCACCCAATCCCTGGGAAAAGGTGAAACTGCGTCGGACTCTTTCTGGACATACAGATGAGATTCGTGCCATTGCTATCAGTCCAGACGGTAAGACGTTAGTCAGTGGCAGTTATGACAAAAGCATTAAACTGTGGGCATTACGCCTCGGCAAACCTTTGCATAACTTAACTGGACATAGCCACCGTGTAACCTGTGTGGCAATTAGTCCAAATGGTCAGATTTTAGCCAGTGGCAGTTTTGATAAAACGATTAAACTGTGGTCACTTAGCACCGGAAAATTGATTAATACCTTAGTCAGTCGTGCGGATCGGGTGCGAGATATTGTATTTAGTCCCAATGGTCAGATATTAATTAGTAGCGGGGATTGGGAAATTAAACTTTGGGCAGTACGGACAGGCAAATTGCTGCGTATTTTAGCCGGAAATTCAGATTCAGCCCGACATATTGCCTTTAATCCGAATGGTCATAGTTGTGCCGTGGGCAGTTTAAATGGCACTCTAGAACTGTGGAATCCTCATAATGGTAAACCGTTAATGACGTTTACCAATCAGTCTACAAACATTACCTGTCTAGAATTTAGCCCAGATGGTCTGATGCTTGCCAGTGGTAGCAGTCGAGCAATCACCCTCTGGAATCCCCAAACCGGTAAATCAATACGGACGTTTGCACCAGAGTCTCCAGGTGTGACGGCTTTGGCATTTAGTCCCGATAGTCAAGTTCTCGCCAGTGGAAGTGGTGCGCTAATTGAACTATGGGATGTTCAAAATGGTCAACGATTAACCAAGTTGTCAGGGCATTCTCAACCCGTTCGTTCTTTAGCCTTTAGTCCCCATGGGGATATTCTTGTCAGTGCAGGGAGCGATCGCAAAATTAAGCTTTGGCAGTCAGTTTAACATTCTGTCCGGGCGATCGTTGTGTAGCTATAGGGTCAGGATTAAAGTGTCAAGGGCTGGAAAAATGTAAACTAGATAGACTGAAGTGGATGGAGGATGAAAAATTTTTCCAACGGCAGCCCAGGCATCGAAGTGTTACTTAGTTTGTTATGCTTTAACCAAGATGTACCAGCCTATTTTCCTTGTTCGCATTGATGAACGGACAGGCAATCTGTTTATTCTGGCTGGGGACGATATAGAAATATTAATTGACCCTGATGGTGAGTTAATTTATGACAATGCAACCTAATTTTCAGACAATGAGCAAAAAGGAATTACGCTCCTATTTGCTGGCTCATCGAGATGACGATAGGGCTTTCTATGCTTATGCAGATAGAGTCTATGACTCGGTAGCAACAGTAGAAGCAGCCATTTTTGAGTGGTTAAAGCGTCAGAATCCTCACCAGGACATTATCAAGGTTCCGGACAAGCGTTTAAAGTTTCTAATCACAGACAAGGACGAAAAACTCAAGAGTATAAAAGTCCATATAATGAATTCTTCGATAGCTAATTACAAAACCCTATTGGAAATAAAAATCAAAGATATTGCTAGTGATAGCAAGAAAGATGATTTTGATTGTTTCGTAGTTTTTGTTAGTGAAAATTGTAAAACTGCACTGAATTTAGAAAGAGACCTAACCGAATTACAGTCCAACAGTGTTACTAAATCTTCACGAGTCGTTGGATATGTTGACTCAGATGGAAAATTTAAGGAAATTTAAAACCTAGATTGCACATAAAATTGCTACTATCAGTTCAATTTATAGTTTGAATTATGGATATAAATATAGAGGCTGTTAAAAAGGCAATCAACATTGCTGATTTTAACCATACGGAGTTGCTGGAAATTGCCCTGACGCATCCTTCATATATCTATGAAGACCGCAACTTAAATTCGCAGCAAAAACACAAGCAGGAGTGTGATTACAGAAGACAGGCAATTCTGGGCGATGCAATTCTTAATGCTGTTGTAGTTGATTATTTACATGAAAATGACTCTACTCTAAATCAAGGTAAAATTACTGAATTAAAAAGTAACCTGGTGCGCCGGAAAAAAGCTTGTGAATTTGCATACAAGTTAAACTTAAGGAATATCTGTAGACTTGGAGGAAGTGAAAAAGATAAAGAGATAAGCAAACAAGTTGATCTATTTGGTGAGATGTTCGAGGCATTAGTAGGCGCGATATATCTGAATTTTGATCGCAACTTCTCTCCTGCCCGTGATTGGTTAGTTAATCACTTTATCAAACAGTCTGTGGATGAGCTGAAAGAACTTGGAGCAACCGACAAAGAATCATCCGAAGATAGTTCACAGACAGCTAGTACCGTAAACGCTGACGAAGCCACTTTATGGCAAAAGAAAGCAGAAGCTGATGCGCTAATAGCTAACAATGAGAAATTACAAGAACTTCTTACGTGGGTAAATAAAAAATCTCTTCAAACTGAACCTCATTACCAACCCGTAAAAGTCCGAGCATTTTACCTGGCTCTCATTTGGTTGCTTGGTCTTACATTTGCCCGTAAACTTGACCCTAATTGTTCACCTGGTAAAGCTCGTCGATTTTTCTCTTGCTTTAATCGTGCCTGTGACGTTGTTCTTGATATTGCCTTTTTTGATAACGCTAATACTGATCCAGCAAATGTTATTGTTTCTGTCTTTGCCCTTGACTTTGAGCCGGAATTGAAGCAAGCATTACAACAAATTCAAGCTGAACTGCGTGATATTGATAAAGAGAAAGATCGTTTTGAAGATTGGCGGCAAAATAATGGTCAAGACTGGGTGGATAAAATAAGAAAGATTTTAGGTCACGATTTACAGTTGAACGACGATCAACGGGATTTACTGAAGCAATATTATAATGCCAATAGATGTCTGGTGGAGGAGCTGAATAGCAATTCTAATGTAACTCGTCCGGTCAGAGAGGAAATTGAAAATACCTTGTTTTTACCAAAAGATGAGTAAAATAATACACAATGGCTATATCAATTGCTGTAGTCTCAATATTTGCCTGTCTTTAACCAACCAAATACCTGAGCAACAGTTAAATTTAATTCCAAATTGTTCAGTTGTATTTCACTGGTTTCACGAAAATCGAGATCCCTCAGCCGAAACCGTGGTGCAGATTGCTGAGGCACTTCATAGTCTCAATCCTGATGCAGCAGCAGAATTTATCCGATTGTACGTGGGTGATTTCCTCAAAAGTGATGAGGAAAGTTGAAGGGAAGTAAGCGATCGCCCCTTCTGTCTACCCTCTCCAAAGCCTGTCAAGTCAAGCGATAGCGTCGGTGAATCGCACCCAGGATTCAATACACCAGTTGAATTTAATCGGGTCTACTAAGACTACATCGAGTTTAGCAAGATGTAGTTATCCTATCCCAGAATTGGTGCGTTACGGCGCTAACTAATTTAATCCTCACAATTGACACTAAATCAACGCCTAACGCACCCTACTGGCGTGGCACAGCTAAAATAGTGGAATAGATTTATCGTTAAATCGGGCGCACGTCGGTGCGCCCCTACAATTCTAATCCACCAATTAAGGTGTGCCACGCCACTACGCTAACGCACTGCTGTTATTGCAGCAGATTGCAGGTAAATATAGATTTAATCCCCCAAGCGATCGCGGAAATAATTCAATTAACGTCTGGATTACATTAAAGCTGCAATCAAGTTTCTTAATCGGCGGTTCTCCAGTCGTTGCTACCTGACCCACGGCGGATTCTGGCACGTCCACCGCTACCAGAATTGTACCGCTGAGGCGGACATGATATAAGTTAGCCGACATGATTTGGTAAAAAATAACCTTCGTCAAACCATAAAGCCGCTTTAAGCAAGTTTGTATTTAATGGTTTGTTGGTCTAGATATTGACGTACCCCTTCACTCATCTGTAGCAGGTTGGGTTCGACTTTTTTGCTGAGGAAATCCTCAACCGCTGATGCAACCTTGTGTTTTAACAACGGTGGAACGCCCTGAATCCGCTTAGGATCAATTCTTATTTCGCCACGACTTTCAATTAACGTCTGACCATGATCATTCAAAAAGCGATTCTTGCCAGCGCAGTGAACAGCTTCAGTAAAGGCGTGAGTCTTGATACTCCATACCAGAGTAAAATCTGACTCATTCCAGGTGTTATATTCTGTCCACTTCAGCATATCTTTGCTCAACAGTGTTCTCACCGGGGCTGGAATATCACCACCACCGTGCCACTCGTTGACGGCGTGAATACATGCATTGTCTTGATGACGGGACTTCACCTCGATGCTCCGAACATTAGTCATATAGGGGATTAACTCCATTAACCTATCACGGTAGGTCGCAAAAACAATGGAACGAGAAAAGGGAATCTGGATATCAGTAGAGAGAATCATATATAGCTTTGTGGGTTAATTCTTCATAAATTGTAAGAGTCAGTGGCTAGAGCTAACCTCTCCTATAGGACTTATTTCCATGCGTCAGTCCAAAAACATCTCTGGGGTAATCGCGCAACTCACTGGGGGATGAAACTCGATGTGATTTAGCCAAGTGTGGCAATTCGAGGTTGGCTACCCCTAATCCTATTATTAAGACTTCATGAGGTCTTTATGAAGCTTTGATGAAGCTTGTGTGAAACCCTGGATAACTCTTGACACTCCCATCTAAAAATTTGTAGTCGTTAAGAGAGGAGGTTTAATTGTTCCTCGCATCACAACCCAGTCGCCAGTCAAAATGAGAGTGGAGAGACAGGCATAAGTCTTATCAGTCCCAGGAACACAAACCATCACTCAATCGAATCTACCCTGGTGAGTTATTATGCTTTTGGTTTTATTGATAACCTTAACAATCACCTTCGCAGCAGTTTGTGTGGTTGTTAACACGACAGAAGAAATCATCCAACTTGCCGCCGTGTTTATCGCCATGATTTGCCTGTTGGTTAGCCTGGTGCTTGCCCCTGTTTGGCTTAAGGTGTTAATTGTACTCGCACCAATGGTGATCAAAAAACTCGCGATCGCGGGTATCAGCTTCACACATTTATAAATCTGATGCCTTAGGCATAAGCCTGTTGGCAGAGAGGTTAAGTAGGTGGACACAATTAACGTGAACGGTGAAAAACTCGCGCAAGCGAGAAGTAAGCTACGTCCTTTGTCTGTAAGGGTTTGAGGCTTGTTGACAAAACAAGCGGTGGGCGTGCTTTTTTCTTTTGTCCGACTACTTACTATCTTTCAATCAGCAACTCCTCGGTATGCCTAAGTTTGAAGAGATTAGTCTAAGAGCTTATATATCTTCACTAAAAAAATAAATCATGGAAACTTTAAGATATATTTAAGACTCCAAAATATTTAATACTTTGCTTTAAAAATAGGATTATAAGATATTTCTGGAAACTTAACGATTATGGATAGATTCACAGCAAAATAAAATCACCATAAGGCTCAAAGATAATGTTAAGATTGAGCCACCAGGCTTTCTTGCTTTAGTCTCACGATTAAAACTCGTTTCCTTAAAATGGCTTTGGTGATTTTCGGCTAGTGACTTGGGAATAATAAACTCAAGCGGGCTGCTAATCCATTTAGTTTAATAGTTTGACAGATGCAATTTAAGAAATTAGCGCTGATCTTCATGACAGTTACCCTACTCGTAAGCTGTGTGCTGAGTATACTATCCGTGCGTTCGGAAAGTACAGATGCCAATCGTTCAGACCAAATCGCCAACAAAACCTCACCCCCTGTCATTCCACCCCCTCTGGAAACAGCGCTTGAGGAATTGCGTGTGATCCAAATCAAAATTGAAGGTGATATTCATCCCAAAGAATATGGTGAAGATATCAGTGATCTGACACCTATCGTCGAAAATGCCTACGGGGATGCTGAGATTCTAGCCACTGTTAAATCAGCGTTAGCCGGACACCAATTAGCGGTTCAATTCTGGGAGTGCGATCGCGTTTTTGGCTATGACGAACTTTTCCAATGCCGAGATAAAGTTCTCCAAGCCGTCTTCCAAAAATATCCTGATATCGCCGCCCAAGCCCAGGGAATCGTGGCTAGCGAAAATATCACTTACATTAGTGCAGAACTGGATGAAAATTCTGTGTTAGAGGCAATTTGGGAAAAGACAGGTATGGATACGAAAACGGCACTGCAAATGAGTAACCCAACGTCCTTGACTGCAGATAGTCACACTCAAAACTAATAAGCTGTCAGGCATTTAAATTTAAGTAGTCGGACACAATTAACGTTGAGTATGAGGACTAGAAAACAGGGAACAGTAAAGAATATCCTAACCAGCCTTGGTACTTCTATACTTCCCCAAAGCCAGGATTGCATTTTGCCCCCCAAACCCAAAACTCCAACATAATACCTGGCGAACCTTGTGCCGACGTGCTTGGGTCACCAAATCTAAATCAAACGCGGGTTTGCCCAATCCTACACAAGGCGGTAATATCTGATGCTTGAGTGCCATCAAACAAAACGCGACACCGATCGCGCCCGATGCACCTAAGGTATGACCCGTGGCTCCCTTGGTTGAACTTACCGCTACTCTATGGGTAAACAAATCATCCATTAACTGGGCTTCATTCTCGTCGTTTAATCGAGTCCCTGTGCCATGAGCGTGAATATAGTCAATCTCAGTGGAGGAAAGATGACTTCGAGCTAAACATTGCTGAATTGCGGTTATCGCACTCTTGCCACTTGACTTTGGCGTAGTAATATGGTATCCATCACAACTTAATCCCATGCCTAAGATTTGCCCATAAATTGGCACACCGCGACTTAAGGCTAATTCCGCTGACTCCAACACCAAAACCGCTGCCCCTTCACCCAACACTAAACCCTCTCGTCGTTGGTCAAAGGGATAAGCCCCTATTTTTGCCAAAGCCCCCATTTTGTCAAATCCTGCCAAGGTTAACCGGGTAATCGGGGCTTCCACTGCACCGACAACAACCCGTTGACATTGACCGATTTGGATCAGTTCAACCCCCCGTGCGATCGCCCAAATTCCCGTTGCACAAGCTGCCATGGGTGCCAACACAGGTGCCATCGAGCCAATTTGACGAGCCGTTGCGATCGCGGCTTGGTGTGGCAATGTTTCTAACCAAGTCTCTTGCTTCAGCCGGGAGGAATGGTGACTAGAGAATAGCTCCCCTACGCCACCACTTCCCTGCTCAAGAGCGGCTCTGATCAACTCTTCCCAAGACGCCTGACAGCCACGACTAGAGCCAACCACCACACCACAATTCGGCATCGGTGTCCGAAGATTGGCATCAGCCAGAGCATCGGCGACGACGACCTGAGTCAACGTCGTTAATGAACTTGGCACGGAATTGATTAGCGCCAAGGGTCGAACAGGTAGTTCTGGAAAGGGTTGATAAGAGCGAATCCCTGACTCACCATTAAGCAGTCGTTGCCAACTCTGTTCTAAACCCCCTAATGCTGAGATTAGACCAATTCCTGTAACAACAACCGAATGCAAACCCAAATTTTGACCTTTCAATTCCTGCGATTATTGAACCGAGGCTCTAGAAGGGCGGGTTTAGTGAAGTTATTGGTTGTCTCCAAAACGTTATCTGTAAAACCCGCCCCTACACATCTGCACCTCAGCTCCTTCAGTTCCCCTTGCCAAGATGCACTAGGGAGATTCTTCTGCTTCAGACTCAGGTCGTTTCAGATTTTCCAGTCCCTGGGTGACTTCGGCTGACTCGATGCGATCGCCCACTTGGATAGTATCTACCACATCCATGCCATTTTTAACATAGCCGAACACCGCATAACTTCCATCTAGAAAAGACAGATCCGATAGTGCGATATAAAACTGGGATGAGGCTGAATCTGGCATCGATGAGCGTGCCATCGCCACAGCACCACGAGTATGCTGCAACTCCGGAGGAGCAGAAATTCCAGCTTGCTCCAACGTTTTGCTATAGATGGGAGCCTCGGCATCCTTTGGCTTTATTTCTAAAGGAATATAACGAGGCTGCCCTGTTTTCGGGTCAGTAAAACTCCCGGTTCCCAGACGCTCTACCGGAACATTGGGGTCTTTCCCTTGGGGATCACCTCCCTGAACCACAAAGGGTTGGGGTTCACGCACGACTCGGTGAAATACTAAGCCGTCATAAAAACCCCGCTCGACCAGATCGACAAAATTCCCGGCTGTAATTGGGGCATTTGTGCCATCGACCTCAATGGTAATCGGAGAATCTTTAACCGTTAAAACAACGGTCGCTTTTCCCTCTAATTGGGGTAAGCTGCTAATTTGAGGATTAGTGACTTGAGCTACCGACGTTTCTGTTGTGGCTGCTGTTGAGGAATCTGTCGTGTTTTGGGATGCCACCTTGGACGAACTACAAGCTCCGAGACTTAAGCCAACAATCACTACCACAACCAGGAACCAGCGCCGGACGATTACTTGCATATTTATTAACCTACCTTCTTGTAGCTTACGCTACTTAATCATTCTGCCTTCTGCCTTAGAGTCTTCTGCCCTCTGCCTTTTCTCTACCAAAAAGGAAATAGTTAACCGGGATGTCCGATTACATGCCTTCTAGGGGGACAGCGAGGAAACGAGCCAGTTCTGCACCTTGGTTTTCCAGTTCCGATAGGGACAAAGGCTGTCCTACACGAGTGAGTGGAACCTCCCGGCGATCTTTGACGCGCAGGTAGAGAGTGCGGCTGGGATTAAGCCCTTCTTTGATCTCAACTTTAATCGATTGCACATCTTGAAGGCGACAGCTAAACTCGACCTGGCGGTTTTTGCCTGGAAAGCCCCAACGGAAAACTTTAACCATTCCGCTTTCCTTGTTGAACTCATTGTATCCACCGCCAACATCCCAGAGGATCACTAGCCAGAGGTAGAGGGCAAAGAGCAAGCCAGCAATCCCGTAAAAGCTCATAGCGATGCCTTGAGGGATAAACTGTAAACCTCTGGTATCACCCACAGGCAAGAGATCCCGTTGAAAATAACTGGAAAGTCCGGCTAAAAGAAATCCTGTACCACCGATTGAGGCGACTACCGCCCACCAGTAGTTGCTCAATCGCCGAGAGCCTAAAACAGATTGACGCAGTATTTTGTTCTCTTGTTGGGTTGGGGTGGCTGTCATACTATCCTGTTCCTTCACTCTCTACAATACGCTCCGCCTATTACTATGGTTATCCAAAACTTTAACTTTTTGAACTTAAGTAGGAACGGAGACCATAAACTCCCGCCACGCCTAAAAGCTCCAGGTTGTGTGCCGCGTTGTGGTCAGCATGGGCAAGGTAGCCACAATGAACACACCTAAACCTGTCACCTTTTCGGTTTCGTCTATCCCATCTGTTGCAGCTCGAGCAGAACTGCGAGGTTTTGAAGGGGTCTTTCACCACTAGCTGAATCCCCTCCTCCTCACACTTCCTTTCCAACAACTGCACCAAAGTTCTATACAGCCAATGGGACAGCCGCCTGTTAAACAGGCGAGAGAACGTCCCTCGTTTTCCCTGTTTAACCTTCTTCAAGTCCTCTATACTGAGAACTTTTATCGAAGACCAATCAACTTGCTTCAGGGCATGACCCAACCGAGATTTTATTTCGGCGTGGGTATGCTTTTGACGCTTTTTAAACCCCTGAATCCGTTGATAAATACTTTATTGTTCAAGGGTTCACCCCCCCAAGAGCCGCTTCGGTTATTTTATGTCATCTTAGCTTGACCCAATAGAAAATAATAGCAAATAAAGTCACGTACATTGGAGAATTATTTACAATGCCATTTTTGGTTCCGTCCTGGATAGGGTCACAGACTTGGGCTGAAAGCCAACAGGTAGCCGCTCATAAGTCTTAAGCCAACCGATGACCCCTCGTGCTGCTCAAGGGCAATTCTGAGTCAGATGTATCAATTTGTAAATTTTTCAGTGTCTACTATTATGGTATTCAAGCACTGAATCCCCTACTCTCCCTAGCGAAAATCGAGGATTCGTGTAAAAATATGATAGTTTAAGAAAAATTAAGTCCACGCCAGTTAAATTATAAGCTGGTAGCGCTAGGGTGCTTGACACACCCTGTATTCAGGCAAAGTTAGTCAAATCGGCTGACTTTCTCACAGTTAATTAAGGTACGCCGGGACTCGGCGAAACCCAAGCCGTGAAGGTTTGAAACGCCCAACCCTGAATTAACAGGGGTTAGGAGATAACACGATGCCCTTATGGCTTTGAGTCGTGTGCCTGGGAACCCGTTCAGCGGGATATATGGAACGAAATTTCCATAGAATCTCCCTTCTTCTAGAAGGGAGAGTGTCAAAAATTCCCAGTCTATCGCTGTGGAACTGTCAAGGGAAAAATCCTTGTAAACCCTTAATGTAAGAGGATTTGAAACGATGACCATAGCTGTCGGACGCGCTCCCAGCCAAAGAGGATGGTTTGACGCACTCGATGACTGGCTAAAGCGCGATCGCTTTGTATTCATCGGTTGGTCAGGTCTACTCCTGCTCCCCTGCGCCTACTTGGCGGTTGGAGCTTGGCTAACCGGTACAACTTTTGTTACCTCGTGGTATACCCACGGTTTAGCCTCTTCCTACTTGGAAGGCTGTAACTTCCTGACTGTGGCGGTTTCCACCCCCGCCGATACCTTCGGTCATTCCCTACTACTACTGTGGGGACCTGAAGCCCAAGGCGACTTCACCCGTTGGTGTCAAATCGGTGGGCTTTGGACATTTACCGCCCTGCACGGTGCATTTGGCTTAATTGGCTTTATGCTGCGGCAATTTGAAATTTCCCGCGTCGTGGGCATTCGTCCCTACAATGCCATTGCCTTCAGTGGACCGATCGCGGTATTTGTCAGCGTATTCTTGATGTATCCCTTGGGGCAATCCTCTTGGTTCTTTGCTCCGAGTTTTGGCGTCGCCGGTATCTTCCGCTTCTTGCTGTTCTTCCAAGGGTTCCACAACTGGACACTGAACCCCTTCCACATGATGGGAGTGGCAGGTATCTTAGGTGGAGCGCTGCTGTGTGCCATTCACGGTGCAACGGTAGAAAACACCTTGTTTGAAGACGGTGAAGGGTCAAACACCTTCCGGGCGTTTAACCCCACCCAAGCCGAAGAAACCTATTCGATGGTGACGGCG